>JALUUN010000028.1 GCA_027021325.1 Planctomycetota bacterium | reverse complement strand
AGGAGGTCCGGCACTGGGACCTGGACGCCCAGACGGTTGCCGAGAACCTGGCGGCTGCCATCGAACGCCGGGTCTCTCCGCGCCGCCAGATCAAGCGTGTCCTGGAGAACAGCATGAATGCCGGCGCCGACGGCGTGAAGATCCAGGTCAGCGGACGCATCGATGGTGCTGAGATGAGCCGCACGCTGACCCAGCGCTCCGGCCGCATTCCGCTCCAGACCCTCGATGCCCGTTGCGGTTACGGCTTCGCCGAGGCCAAGACCACCTACGGCGTACTGGGCATCAAGGTCTGGATCTACGCCCCGAAGGCCCAGGACTTCTGAGCCGCGAGGAGGAACCGCCATGTTGATGCCCAAGCGAGTCAAGTACCGCAAGACCCAGCGCGGCAAGATCAAGGGGACCTACGGAACACCTTTCCAGGGCGGCCGCGGGCCGGCGGGGCGCAAACTGCACCGGAAGGGGCAGCCGAAGCCGACCAAGGGGCCGTGCCGGGCCAAGGCGACGCGCGGCAACCGCGTGGTCTTCGGCGACTACGGTCTGCAGGCCCTGGAGTGGTGCTGGCTGAGCGCACGCACCATCGAGGCCGGCCGCGTGGCCTGCAACCGCGCCGCCGGTGACGGCAAGATCTGGATCCGGGTGTTCCCGCACAAGTCGGTCACCGCCAAGCCCCTGGAGGTGCGAATGGGCTCGGGCAAAGGGGACGTGGACCGCTGGGTCGCCGTGGTCAAGCCCGGGACCATCCTCTACGAACTCGGGGGCGGTGTGGATGAAGTCACCGCCCGCAAGGCCTTCAACCGTGTCGCGCACAAGATGCCCGTGCGCTGCCGCATGGTCACCCGCAAGCACATGTGAGGCAGGAGCGGAGCGATGAAGCCCCAGGAGATTCGCGGCAAAGACGATCAGGAGATTCTCTTCGACCTCCAGAACCTGGAGAAAGAGCTCTTCGACATGAAGTTCCGTTCCCTGATGGAGGGCAATCCGGATCCCGCGCGGATCCGGCGCCACCGGAGGGACATCGCCCGCATGAAGACCATTCTCCGGGAGCGCGAGCTCCGGCTCCGCGGCCAGGAGCCGCGCTGACCGTCCGTTCGAGCACCGACCCTGGCCCAGGCAAGACAAGACCCGCCATGAACGAACCCACCCAGGCCGGCAAGACCCGCGCGCGGAAGACCCTCCGCGGCAAGGTGGTCTCGGACAAGATGGACCGCACCATCGTGGTCCTCGTGGAGAGGACCACCAGCCACCCGCTCTATCGGAAGGTCGTGCGGGTGCGCAAGAAGTACTACGCCCATGATCCCGACAACCATGCCCGGCAGGGGGACGTGGTCGAGATCATGGCAACCCGGCCGCTCAGCAAGCTCAAGCGCTGGCGGCTGGTCCAGGTTCTCGAGGAGGCCCCCAGGGCCTGAGTCCGCCGGGCTCCGGCCAGGGAACAGAGGAGAGAGCAGCCATGATCCAGATGCAGACCCGGCTCGACGTCGCTGACAACAGCGGCGCCAAGGAAGTCCAGTGCATCAAGGTGCTCGGCGGTACCAACCGCCGTTACGCCAGCCTCGGGGACGTCGTCATCGCCTCGGTGAAGAAGGCTCTGCCCGGTTCCGACGTGAAGACCGGCCAGGTCGTGCGCGGCGTGGTGGTGCGCACCAAGAAGCGTGTCCGGCGAAAGGATGGGAGCTACGTCCGCTTCGACGGCAACGCCCTGGTCCTGGTGGACAACGAAGGCAACCCGAAGGGCACACGGATCTTCGGCGCCGTGGCGCGCGAACTCCGTGAACGCCAGTACATGAAGATCGTTTCTCTGGCCCAGGAGGTGGTGTGATGCGCCTCAAGACCGGTGACCAGGTTGTCGTCATCGCCGGCAACGACAAGGGCATGCGCGGCCGCATCCTGCACATCGACCGCGCGCAGGGACGCGTCGTGGTCGAGGGCGTGAACCTCCGTATCAAGCACCTGCGGCGGACGCCGACGCACCCGGAAGGCGGGCGCGTCGAGCGGGAGATGCCCATCCATGTCTCGAACGTCCTTCTCTGGAGCGAGAAGGCAGGGAAGGGGGTGCGCGTGCGGATCGAACAGTCCGGCGGGCGCAAGGTGCGCGTCGGCATTCCCTGTGGCACCAAGTTCGACTGAGACCGATGGCACGCCTCCTCGAGAGATACCGGCAGGAGATCGGACCGGAGCTGGAGAAGCGCTTCGGCTACCGCAACCGGCTCCAGATTCCGCGCCTCAGCAAGATCGTGGTCAACATGGGCGTCGGCCAGGCCACCCAGAACAAGGCGATGGTCGAGAACGCCGCCCGGGACCTCACGCGGATCACCGGTCAGAAGGCCGTGATCACCCGCGCCAGGCGCTCGGTATCCGGCTTCCGCCTTCGCGAGGGTATGCCGATCGGCTGCATGGTGACGCTGCGCGGCCCCAGGATGTACGAGTTCATGGACCGGCTGATCAGCGTCGTGCTGCCGCGGATCCGCGATTTCCGGGGCCTCAGGGACCACTTCGACGGGCACGGGAACTACTCCCTGGGCCTCACGGAACAGACTTTGTTTCCCGAGATTGACCTGGACAAGGTGGATCATCTCCAGGGCATGAACATCACTTTTGTGACCACCGCCCGGACCGACGAGGAGGGCAAGGCGCTGCTGGCGGCCTTCGGCATGCCGTTCCGGCGGCCGCGCCCCTCGGCAAACGAGCAGAGCAACTGAACCATGGCGAAGAAGAGTGTCACCCTGCGGCAGGCCCGGCGCGAGAAGCTGGTCGCCCGCTACGCGGAGCGGCGAGCGGCCCTGAAGGCCGTGGTCGCCGATCCCAGTCGGACGCTGGAGGAGAAGATCGCGGCCAGCCACCAGCTGGCCAGGCTGCCCAGGGACAGCAGTCCCGTGCGTCTGCGCAACCGCTGCAGCATCACCGGCCGCCCGCGGGCCTACTACCGCCGTTTCGGCGTCTCTCGCCTCGTGTTCCGGCGGCTCGCCCACGAAGGCTTCCTGCCCGGGGTCCGGAAGGCCTCCTGGTGAACATCCAGGGAACGGAGGAGAAGAGCCAGCCATGACCATGACCGACCCGATCGCCGACATGCTCACCCGGATCCGGAACGGGATCCTGGTGCGGCGCAAGGTGGTGGAAATCCCTTCCTCGCGGATGAAGGCCGCGGTGGCCCTGGTCCTGAAGGAGGCCGGGTACCTGGAGGAGGTCGAGAGCGGCCAGGACGAACGAGGCTTCCCCCTCTTGCGCCTGAAGCTGCGCTATGACCGGGACGGTGTTCCGGCCATCACCGAGATCCGACGCGTCTCGAAGCCCGGCTGCCGGGTGTACGCAGGGGTTCGCGAGATCCCGGTGGTGAAGCGTGGACTGGGCACCGCCGTCCTGTCCACGAACAAAGGAGTGATGTCCGGGCGCAAGGCTGCGGAGCTGGGGGTCGGAGGAGAGGTCCTCTGCACCGTGTTCTAGGAATTGCGTTCCAGGAGGATTGGAGAGATGTCCCTCATCGGCAAGAAGCCCGTAGCCCTTCCCGCTGGCGTGGAAGTGCAGGTCGGCCCCTCGGAGGTGCGCGTCCGTGGGCCCAAGGGTGAACTCGGCTTTCCCTTGTTCCCGGAGGTGACCGTCGAGGTCGAGGACGGGCAGGCGAAGGTCGTCCGCACCGGCGCCGGATCCGAGCGGCAGGGGAGGGCCCTCCACGGCCTGGTTCGGGCCCACCTGGCCAACATGGTGCAGGGTGTGACCGAAGGTTTCAGCCGGACCCTGGAGATCGTGGGTACCGGCTGGAACGTCAAGAAGAGCGGTAACGGAGTGGAGATGCAGATCGGCTTCTGCCATCCCGTCAGCCTCGATCCCCCGCCGGGGATCGAGGTCGAGGTGCCGAATCCACAGACGATCATCGTTCGTGGTGCGGACAAGCAGGCGGTCGGGCAGTTCGCCGCCAACCTGCGTCGCGTCCGTCCGCCGGAGCCCTACAAGGGCAAGGGCATCCGCTACCAGGGTGAAGAGGTCCGCCGCAAGGTCGGCAAGTCGCTGGCGTGAGCGAGGTGAAGGAACATGGACCATCTGCAGCAACGAAGGAAGTGGAAGAAGCGCCAGCGCAAGGAACTTGGCGTTCGCCGGCGGCTGCGCGCCGTCACGGAGCGGCCGCGTCTGAGCGTCTTCCGCAGCCACAAGCACATCTCCGCCCAGGTGATCGACGACCTGAGCGGCCGCACGCTGGCCGCGGCCAGCACCCTCGAGCCCGATCTCCGCAAGGAGCTGGCGGGCAGGAAGAAGGTGGAGCAGGCAGCCCTCGTGGGTGCCCGCGTCGCCGCCCGGGCCCGCGAGGCGGGCGTCGAGGTCGTGGTCTTCGATCGCGGCCGCTACCTGTACCACGGCCGGGTGAAGGCCCTGGCCGACGCCGCCCGGGAGGGCGGCCTGCGCTTCTGAAGCGGGAGAGACACCAGCATGGCTCGCCAGTACCAGTTCCTCGACCGGGCCGAAGCCGCACGGCTTGGCGAACTCAAGGAAGAGCGCATCAAGGTCAACCGTTCGGCCAAGGTGGTGAAGGGCGGACGCCGCTTCTCCTTTTCGGCCCTCACCGTGGTCGGCAACCAGGACGGGGTCGTCGGCTACGGCTTCGGCAAGGCCAAGGAGATTCCCGTGGCCATGCAGAAGGCCTTCAAGGACGGCCGGAAGCATCTGATCCGGGTGCCGAGGGTGGGAACCACGATTCCCCACGAGGTGGAGGGGGACTACTGCTCCAGCCGCGTACGCTTGATCCCGGCCGCGCCGGGCACCGGGATCATCGCCGGCAGCACGGTGCGGGCGGTCCTCGAACTGGCCGGAGTGAAGGACGTCCTGACCAAGGCCTACGGTTCGACCAATCCCATCAACCTGGTGAAGGCCACGATCGACGGCCTCGCCCAGCTGCGCACCAAGGAGGAACTCAGCGATCTCCGGGGCGTGGAGGTGGAAGCCTGATGCAGATCCATGACGTCACCGCCAAGGGAGTGAAGCACAAGCCGCGCAAGCGTGTCGGCCGCGGCGTCGGCTCCGGCCACGGCAAGACCGCCGGCCGCGGGCACAAGGGCCAGCGCTCGCGCAGCGGCGACAACCCGCGCCTCGGTTTCGAGGGCGGACAGATGCCCCTCTACCGCCGTGTGCCGAAGCGCGGCTTCACCAATGCCCGCTTCAAGAAACACTTCACCCTGGTGAATGTCCGCGACCTGGAGAACCTGCCGGAAGGAAGCGTCGTGGACCTCCAGGCCGTGCTGGCGGCGGGGCTCGCCCGCCGCACTGGCGACCGCCTGAAGGTGCTGGGGGAGGGCGAACTGAAGCGCAGACTGACCGTCCGCGCCCACCGTTTCTCTGCTTCGGCGCGGGCCAAGATCGAAGCCGCCGGCGGCACGGTCGAGGAAATCGGCTGAGGAAGCCACAGGAGGCCCCAGGCCCATGGAACAGGTACTCGCCATCTTCCGGATTCCGGAGCTGCGCAAGCGGATCCTGGTTACGCTGGGGCTGCTCTTCGTCTATCGCCTCGGATTCCAGATTCCCCTCCCCGGGATCGATCTGGAGCAGGCCCGCAGCACTGCGGACAAGATCGGCGGCGGATCCCTGGGCAGCCTGTTCGGCATCATGAACGCCTTCACCGGGGCGGGCATCGGCAACGCCGTGCTCTTTTCCCTCGGCGTGATGCCCTACATCTCGGCCTCCATCATCTTCAGCCTGCTGGTGAAGGTCGTGCCGTCCCTGGAGGCCCTGTCCAAGGAGGGAGCCACGGGGCAGAAGAAGATCAATCAGATGACGCGGCTGGCGACGGTGCCGATCTGCATCCTGCAGGGCTTCTTCGTGGTCACCGGCATCGTCCTGAACCCGGACTTCCAGCTGCGCCCGGCCGGCAGTGGCAACTTCTTCTACGGCCTGGTCCTGATCCTGGCCCTCACCGCTGGAACCATGTTCATCATGTGGCTGGGGGAGCAGATCACCGAGTACGGCATCGGCAACGGCATCTCGGTGATCATCATGTGCGGGATCATCGCCCAGCTGCCCTCGGCCCTCGAGCAGTTTCTGATGCTGTCGGAGAACGCCCATCAGATGGCCGTCACCATGGGCGCCATCTGGGTCGGCACCGTCCTGGTCGTCGTCTACATCACACGCGGGCAGCGGCGGATTCCCATCCAGCAGGCCAAGCTCACCCGCGGGCGCAAGGTCCTGGGCGGCACCCGGCACTACCTGCCCCTGAAGGTGAACCAGGCCGGCGTGATGCCGATCATCTTCGCCCAGGCGCTGTTCATCGTGCCCAATGTCCTGGGCAGCCTGCCCGGCTTCCAGGGCTTCGGGCGCATCTTCGCGCAGCCGGGTTTCGTCTACATCAGCATCTACTGCGGGCTGATCTTCGCCTTCAGCTTCTTCTGGGTGCGGCTCATGTTCCAGCCCGAGGAGATCGCGGACAACCTGAAGGAGCACGGATCCTTCATCCCGGGCATCCGGCCGGGCAAGGCGACTGCCGAGTACCTGTCCTTCGTCTTGGACCGCATCACCCTGGCCGGCTCGGCCTTCCTGGCGATCATCGCGGTCATCCCGACCCTGATCATCTCCAGCATGCGGGTTCCGCCGACGGTGGCCTACTTTCTCGGCGGCACCTCGATCCTGATCGTCGTGGGGGTGGCCCTGGACATCGTGGACAAGCTCAACAGTCACCTCCTCATGCGCAACTACGAGGGCTTCATGAAAGGAGGAGGAAGCGGCTGGGCCCGGCGGGCCAGCTAGGAGGTCGCTTCTCAGACGGTCATGGCCGGCATCCTCATCCTTCTCGGCCCGCCCGGCGCGGGCAAAGGCACCCAGGCTCAGAGGGCCGCGGAGGCCCGTGGCTGGGTCCACCTCTCCACCGGGGACCTCCTGCGGGAGGAGGTGGCCCGGGGCACCGAGCTCGGCCAGGCCGCCGCCGCGTATATGGAGCGAGGCGAACTGGTGCCCGACGACCTCATGGTGTCCATGGTCGCCGCGAGGCTCGAGGGCCTCGAGGAGGACCAGATCCTCCTCCTGGACGGCTTTCCTCGAACCCTGGCTCAGGCCCAGGCACTGCAGGAGCGGGCCCCTGGCGGCTCCATCCGCCTGGCGCTATACTTCACGGCTCCGGATTCCGTCCTGGTGGACCGATTGCTGCAGCGGGGGCGAGCCGACGACACCCGGGAAGTCATCGAGCGCCGCCTCCAGGTCTACCGCGAGGAGACCCGACCGCTGGCCGATTGGTACCGGTCCCGGGGGATTCTGCGGGAGATCCAGGCCGACCGGAGCATCGAGTCCATCCAGGAGGAGGTCCTCGCGACCATCGACTCCGAGTTCAGCAAGCGACCCTGAAGCCAGCCGAGCGAAGCCAGATACGAACCTGTTCATGGCCAAAGAAGAACCCATCACGGTCCAGGCGGTGGTCCGGGAGGCATTGCCGAACGCGACCTTCCGCGTGGAACTGGAAAACGGCCATGAAGTCCTCGCCCACATCTCCGGGAAGATGAGGATGCACTACATCCGCATCACGCCCGGGGACACCATCACCGTGGAGATGTCGCCCTACGACCTCACCCGTTGCCGCATCGTCTACCGGGGCGAGCGCCGGCCAGGAGGAGGCCGCAGCCGCCGACGCCGCGGGGGCCGTGGGCGCCGACGCCGCTGAGACCCCCGATTCCAGACCCCAGCCGACCGCCATGAAAGTCCGCGCCAGCGTCCGCCGCATCTGCGACAGCTGCAGGATCATCCGCCGCCACGGAGTCCTCCGGGTGGTGTGCCGCCGCGACCCCCGTCACAAGCAGCGCCAGGGCTGACCCCCGGCATCCCCGAGAAGCACCATGCCCCGCGTCATCGGAGTCGACATTCCCGGCGACAAGCGCACTGTCGTCGCCCTGACCTACCTGTTCGGGATCGGGCCGACCCGGGCCGCCAGGGTCTGCCAGGACCTGGGCCTCGATCCGGACCGGCGCGCCAAGGACATCACCGAGGAGGAACTCCAGTCCCTGGCGACCTACCTGGAGCGCAATTTCGTCCTCGAGGGAGCCTTGCGGCGGCAGATCACCCAGAACATCACGCGCCTGCGCGACATTGCCTGCTACCGGGGCCTTCGCCACCGGCGCGGCCTTCCGGTCCGGGGGCAGCGCACCCGCACCAACGCCCGCACCCGCAAGGGGCCCAAGAAGACCGTCGCCGGAAAGAAGTCGGTCAAGGCCATGAAGTGATCCGGCCCAGCGGATCTTCCCTCCGAGACGCCATCGAACCCGCCGCAGCATGAGCGCCGCCAAGTCCAGCAAGCGCAAGTCCAGGAAGGTTGGAGCCCGTGGCTATGCCCACATCCGTTCCACCTTCAACAACACGATCGTCACCCTGACGGATCCGAAGGGCAACGTCATCACCTGGGAGTCCTCCGGCTCCGTCGGCTACAAGGGCTCTCGAAAGAGCACGCCCTTTGCCGCGCAGATGGCGGCGAACCGGGCCGCCGAGGCGGCCTACAAGCTCGGCCTCCGGGAGGTCGAGGTCAAGGTCAAGGGACCTGGCTCCGGACGCGAGAGTGCCATCCGGGGCCTGCACCAGGGCGGTCTGCGCATCACTCTGATCGAGGATGTGACGCCGCTGCCGCACAACGGCTGCCGTCCGCCCAAGAAGCGCCGGGTCTGAAACCCTGCCGCACCACCCATCAGCAGCACCGACCGAGCCCAACAGGAACCGAGGAGAGGCATCCATGCGCATCCGCTGGCGTGACTTCGAACTGCCGTCGGGGGTGACCCTGGCCGCGGAGAACGAGGACAAGACCTATGGCCGGTTCCATGTGGAGCCTTTCGAGCGTGGCTTCGGCCATACGATCGGAAACGGCCTGAGGCGAGTGCTCTTGAGCTCGATCGAGGGAACGGCCGTAACCGCCCTCCAGATCGAGGGAGTGGAGCACGAGTTCAAGTCCATCGAGGGGATCCTCGAGGACGTGACCGAGATCGTGCTCAACGTGAAGGCTCTTCGCTTCCAGGTGGACGGCGAGACCCCGGTGGAGATCCCCGTGGAGGTCACCGGCCCCGCGGAGGTGACGGGAAAGGACCTGCAATGCCCGACGGGTGTCAAGGTGGTCAACGAGGACCAGCGCATCTGCACCATCACCAAGGAGGGGGTGCGCTTCCAGGCTACCCTGCGGGTGCGCCGGGGACGTGGCTACGTGGCGGCCGAGGAGACCGGCGAGCCCGTGGACGAGATCGGCCTGATCCCCCTGGACGCCGCCTTCAGTCCGGTCATGCGCGTCCGCCACTCCGTGGAGGCTACCCGGGTCGGCAAGTTCACGAACTACGACCGTCTGGTCCTGGAGGTCTGGACGGACGGCACCGTGGAACCGCAGATGGCCCTGGTCGAGGCCGCCAAGATCTTCCGCAAGCACCTGAACCCCTTCGTTCAGTTCTCCGAGCCCAAGCACGGGATTCCGGTGGTGGACGAGGTCCGGCCGGTGGACGCGGCCCTGGAGCGGCGCCGCGAGAAGATCGGCGCCCTCCTCAACGAGGGCATCGAGAGGCTGGACCTCTCGACCCGGGCGCGCAACTGCCTGGACGTGGCCGGCATCGCCACCCTGGGCGACCTGGTCTTCAAGACCAAGGAGGACCTCCTGGCCATCAAGAACCTGGGGCAGACGGTCCTCACCGAGATCGAGAAGAAGCTCGCGGAGCTGGATCTCAGCATCGGCATGGACCGCGAGGAGATCCTCGGCTCTGCCAGCAGCTGATCCGACAACCGCCTCCGCGCCCTGAGCCGAACCATGCGACATCGCGTCAAGACCCGCAAGCTGTCCCGCACCGGCGCCCACCGCCGGGCCCTGGCCCGCAACCTGGCGGCGGCCCTCATCGAGCACGAGCGCATCGAGACCACCCTGGTCAAGGCCAAGGCGCACCGTCCCTTCGTGGAGAAACTGGTGAGCCTGGGGCGGGAGAAGACCCTGCACAACTACCGCCGGGCCCTGGCCCTCCTGGGCAACAACGAGAAGGCCGTGGCCAGGCTCTTCAACGTGATCGGGCCGCGCTTCCGCGACCGTCCGGGCGGCTACACCCGGATCCTCAAGCTGGCCACGCCGCGCCTGGGCGACAAGGCGCCGCGTGCGATCTTCGAATTCGTGGAGCGTTCGCCGGAACCTCCTGGCGAGCAGGTTCGCGACACCGAGGACTGACCGGGGCCGGAGCCCAGGATGCGGGCGGCGGGGTGCAGGCGGCCCCGCCGCCCGGTCGCCTTCCAGCCAGGCGGCCGGGCCGCCGCCGTCCGGCTCATGAGCGGGCCGAGGTCTCTCGCTCCCGCGGGTAGCGGCGCCGCTCCTGGACCTGGACCTGGTCCTTCTGGCCGGGTCGCCGGTGGACCTGGGCCCGGCCTTCGCCCAGCAGACGGTTCAGTTCCCCGAGCAGGGCCCCGTCCAGGGACACCCGCCACTCGCTGCCGGCCCGGAGGATGCGCTGCCGGCCCTCCGGATCGGTATAGCGGAAGCGCACCAGGGCGTTTCCGGGATGGGCCTGGAGAATGCGGGCCAGCTCCTCCAGGGGAGAATCCGCGTCCAGGTCCAGCCACAGGTCGCCGCGCAGGCGGACCTCGCCCGGCCGCCCCAGGGGCCGGATTCTCTGGACCATGAGGGTGACCTCTTCGTCGCTGATCTCCAGGGTTCCCTCGAAGACGCCCACGAGGTCCTCCTGCAGGTGGTCGCGGACCGACTCCAGGGTGTCGGGCCAGACCACGGCCGGCACCGAGCCGTAGAGATCCTCGATCCGCATGCGCGCGTACTTGCGGTTCGGGTCACGCCGCGTGGGCCGGATCTGGAGCAGGGTCACGAGGCCGGCGAGGGCGACGCCACTCCCGTCTCCGGCCTCGCGGAGGGTGCGGCTGTCGCGTGCGGCGATGCCCTCCAGGATGTGGCGGTACGGATCCAGGGGATGGCGCGTGAGGTAGAGCCCGAGGGCCTCCTTCTCCATCTCCAGGAGAATCCGGGCATCCTCCTCGTCCGGAGGCTCGTTCCCGGCCGGTGCCGCGGAACCGGCCGGCAGGCCGGGGGCGGGGCCGCCGAGGTCGAAGAGGGACCCCTGGCCGCGTTCCCGGTCCGCGGCGGTGCGCTGGGCGATCCGCAGGCCTTCCTCGAGGTCGGCCAGCAGGGCCAGACGGCTGCCGCCGAGGGCGTCCAGGGCGCCGGCCTTCAGGAGGCACTCCAGGGTGCTCTTGTTCAGGCCGGCGGCCACGCACTCGGCGAGGAACTCGTCGTAGCCGGCGAAGCGACCACCCTCCAGGGCCGAGCGGCGCTGGACCAGGGCCTCAGCGGCCCCCTGGCCGACGCCCTTGACCGCCGCCAGACCATAGCGCACGCAGCCGTCCCGGGGCACCTGGAAGGCGGGACCGGACTCCTGGACGCAGGGGGGAAGGACTTCGATGTCGTGGCGCCGCGCGTCCTCGATGAGAATCCTCAGCTTGTCGGTGTCGTGGGCTTCGTGGGTGAAGGTGGCGGCGTAGAACTCCTCGGGGTAGTGCGCCTTCATCCAGGCCGCCTGGTAGGTGACCATGGCATAGGCGGCGCTGTGGCTCTTGTTGAAGCCATACTCGGCGAACTGGACCATCATGTTCCAGATCTGCCGCGCTGTTCCGTCCGGCACGCCGCTGGCCTGGCAGCCGTCCAGGAACTTCGACTCGAAGCCGGCCATCAGGCGGGCGTCCTTCTTGCCCATGGCCTTGCGCAGGGAATCCGCTTCAGCGAGGCTGAAGCCGCCCAGGCGCTGGGCGACCCGCATGATCTGCTCCTGGTAGATCAGGACACCGTAGGTGTTGCGCAGGATGGGCTCGAGGAGAGGATGGTCGTAGGTGACCCGTTCCTGGCCATGTTTGCGCCGGGCGAAGGTCTCGTGCAGGCCGCTGCGCAGGGGGCCGGGCCGGAACAGGGCGAGGACGGCGATCAGGTCCTCGTAGCTGCTCGGCCGCAGGTCGGCGAGGAGCCGGCGCATGCCGTCGGATTCCAGCTGGAAGACGCCCTCGGTGTCGGCGGCCTGCAAGAGCTCGTAGACCCTGGGGTCGTCCAGAGGCAGGGTTCCGAGCTCGGGGACCTCGCCGCGGCGCTCGCGAACCAGGCGCAGGGCGTCCTCCAGGATCGTCAGGGTGCGCAGGCCGAGGAAGTCCATCTTGAGGAGGCCGACCTCCTCGCAGACCTTCATGTCCCATTGGGTCGTGATGACCTCGTCCTGGCGGGACAGCGGCACGACCTCGCGAAGGGGCCGGTCGGCGATGACGACGCCGGCTGCGTGGACGCTGCTGTGCCGCGAAAGCCCCTCGATCTTCATGGCCAGCTGGATCCACTGCTGGTAGATCTCGGAGGACCGGGCCAGGTCGGCGAACTCCTTGTCGGTCTTCAGGAGACCGGCCAGCGTGGCCTTGGGATCCGCCGGCACCTTCTTGGCGACCTTGTCCACCTCGGGCAGAGGGATGTCCAGGGTCCGGGCCACGTCGCGCAGGGCCGCCTTGGCCTTCATCTTCCCGAAGGTGATGATCTGGGCGACATGGTCGTCGCCATACTTGCGGCGCGTGTACTGGATCATCTCCTCACGCCGGTCCTTGCAGAAGTCGATGTCAATGTCCGGCATCGAGATCCGCGAGGGGTTCAGGAAGCGCTCGAAGAGCAGGTCGTACTTCAGGGGATCGATGCGCGTGATGCCCAGGCAGTAGGCCACCAGGGAGCCGGCGGCGCTGCCGCGGCCCGGCCCGACCGGGATGCCGCTCTTGCGCGCGTAGTGGATCAGGTCCCAGACGATCAGGAAATAGGAGACGAAGCCCATCTCGCGGATGACCTTCATCTCGTACTCCAGCCGCTGCCGGGCCTCGGGCGGATTCCCCGGGTAGAGGCGGGCGAAGCCCTCCTCGCACAGGCGCCGGAACATCTCTTCCGGGCTGCTTCCGTCCTCGGGTTCGAAGCGCGGCAACCGATACTTGCCGAGCTCCAGACTCAGGTCCACCTGCTCGGCCACCTCCAGGGTGTTGCGCAAGGCCTCGGGCAGGTCCGCGAAGATGCGGTTCATCTCCTCGCGCGTCCGGAAGTAGAGGGTGTCGGTGTCCATGCGCCAGCGGTCTGGATCCTCCCGCCGGGCTCCGGTATGGATACAGAGCAGGGTGTCCTGGACCTGACAGTCCTCGTGGCGCAGGTAGTGGATGTCGTTGGTCGCGATCAGAGGGGCGCCGAGACGCTGCTGCAGACGCACCATGCCTTCGGTGAGACGGTCCTGCTCCTCGATGCCGTTGCGCATGACCTCGAGGTAGAAGAAGTCCTTCCCGAAGATGTCCTGCAGGCGGCCGGCCACGTGCAGCGCCTGTTCCTCGTCCCCTTTGCGCAGCTCGCGGTTCACCGGACCGGACATGCATCCCGAAAGGCAGGTGATGCCGGTCCCGCGGCCCTGCAGGACCTCGAGGTCGATGCGCGGTCGGAAGTGGTGCCCCTCCAGGTGCGCCAGGGAACTGAGGTCCATGAGGTTGCGCCAGCCCTCGGCGTTGCGCGCCAGGAGCGTCAGGTGCGTATAGGGGTTGTCGCGGCGGTGGTGGCGCTGCTTGTGCGAGACCTGAGCGACGTAGACCTCGCAGCCAAGGATGGGCTTGACGCCGGCGGCGCGGCAGGCCTTGTAGAACTCGACGGCGCCGAAGAGGTTGCCGTGGTCGGTGATGGCGATGGCCGAGTGGCCATCCTCCACGGTGGCCTGGACCAGGTCCTGGATGCGATTGGCACCGTCCAGGAGGGAGTACTCGGTGTGGACGTGGAGATGAACGAAGGGTTCCATGCCGCGGCGGGCATCCTAGGACGCGGAGGCGGCCGAGTCGAGGGCGCCCGCCGGCGCGCCGCGGCCGGCGGTCTCAGGCGCTTCGCGCCTCGCCATCGGCCCCGCCCCGGGCCGCCTCCGGCAGGCGTTCCCGGGCCCGCTCGAAAGCGGCGAGGAACTGCTCCAGGTGGTGCTCCCCGTGGGTGGCCATGAAAGAGCAGCGCAGCAGGTCCATGCCCGCGGGGACCGCCGGCGCCGTCACCGGGTTGGTGAAGACGCCCTCCTCCAGGAGAATCTGCCAGAAGCGGAAGCAGCGCACGCGGTCGCCAAGGAAGACCGGGACGATGGGACTCTCCGTGGCGCCGGTGTCGAAGCCCAGCTGTCGCAGGCCGTCGGCGGCGCGGCGGGCCAGGTCCAGGACCCAGGCGCGGCGCTCCGGCTCGGCCTCGATGATGTCGAGGCAGCGCAGGGCGGCGGCGGCTACGGCCGGGGGCACGGAGGCCGAGAACATCATGGTGCGCGCGCCGTGGCGCAGCCAGTCCATGACCTCCAGGGGGCCGGTGCAGAAGCCGCCGATCCCGGCCAGGGACTTGCTGAAGGTCCCCATGACCAGGTCTACCTGGTCGTCCAGGCCGAAATGGTCGGGGGTCCCGGCGCCGCGGCTGCCGAAGACGCCGAAACTGTGGGCGTCGTCGACCAGCACCCTGGCGCCGTAGCTCCGGGCCAGGGCCGTGATCTCCGGCAGCGGCGCGAGATCCCCGGTCATGCTGAACAGGCCGTCGGTGACGACCAGGGCGGCGCGTTCGCCCTTGGCCTGGAGCAGGCGCTCCAGGTCCTCCATGTCGTTGTGCCGGTACTTGCGGAGTTCGCCGAAGGAGAGGCGGCAGCCGTCGATGATCGACGCGTGGTTCTCCCGGTCTCCCAGGATCCACTCGTCGCGCCCGACCAGGGCCGAGATCACGCCCAGGCTGGTCTGGAAGCCCGTCGAGAACACCAGGGCCGACTCCTTGCGGGTCAGGGCGGCGAGGCGCTCTTCCAGCTCGATGTGGAGGGTCAGGGTTCCGTTGAGGAAGCGGCTGCCCGTGCAGCCGGTGCCGTAGCGCTCCAGGGCTTCGCGGGCGGCTTCCAGGACGCGGGGATCGTGGGTCAGCCCCAGATAGTTGTTAGAGCCGGCCATGAGCACCCGCCGCCCGTCCACCACCACCTCGGTCCCCTCGGAAGCCTCGATGGGGCGGAAGTAGGGGTACAGGCCGGCCTCCCGCAGGGCATGCCAGGCCTGCGGGCCGCGGCACTTGGCGAACAGGTCGCGGCTCATCCGCAAGGCATTGTCCCAGGGCGCGGCGGGAGGGTCCAGGATCCCGCGGCGGGGGAGGCGGTTAGCATCCTCTCGGCTCATGCGGATCCTCCTCACCGGCGCCACCGGCTTCGTAGGCCGGGCCCTCCTGCAGCGGCTGCTGGCGGGCGGTCACCGGGTCCGGGTCCTGGTGCGGGACCCGGCGCGTCTGCCACCCGCAGCCCGGAGGCACCAGGGCCTGGAGACCCGTCAGGGCAGTCTCGAGCGGGAGGCGGCCCTGGCCGGCGCCGCCCGCGGGGTCGGAGCGGTGATCCATGTGGCGGGACTGGTGGCTGCCCGCCGGGTCCGGGACTACCACCGGGTCAACGTCGCAGGCACCGGCGCCCTGCTCCGGGTCTGCCTGCGGGAGGCCCCGGAGGCCCGCTGGATCCAGGTTTCCAGCCTCGCCGCCACCGGTCCCGGCGACCCGGTGGAGGACCGGACGCCCCCGCGTCCCGTTTCCGAGTACGGCCGGAGCAAGCTCCTGGGCGAGCAGATCCTGCGCGCCAGCGGCCTCCGCACCTGGACCGTGCTGCGGCCGCCGGCGGTCTACGGGCCGGGCGACCGCGCCTTCCTGCCCTTCTTCCGGGCGGCCGCCCGCGGGCTTCCCTGCGCGGTGCCCTGGCCCGGGCCGAGGCGCCTGAGCTTCCTCCACGTGGGCGACCTGGCCGAGGCCCTGGCCGGCCTCGCCGAAGGCGCCGACTTCCCTGCGGGCGAGGTCTTCCACGTTGCCGGGCCGGAGGCCGTGGGCCTCCGGGAGTTCCTGGATCTCCTGGCCCGGGTCTTCGGCCGCCGGGCGCGCCCGCTCCCCGTGCCCCTGGCCCTGGGTTGGCCCCTGGCCTGGGTCCTGAGCCCGAGCCGGGTCCTTCTCGGCGTCCCGCGCTATCTGAGCCCCGACAAGCTGCGGGAGCTCGGGGCGGCGGCCTGGCACTGCCGGGCGGAGCGCTTCCGGGAGCAGACGGGCTGGAGGCCTGCCTGGAGCCTGGAGGAGGGCCTGCGCGATACGGCCCGGGCCTACCATGAGGCCGGGCTCCTGCCCGCAGCGCCGGTGCCGGCGGCGGAAAGCCGTCCTTCCCCTTGACGCTCGGGCGGCTCTCGGGTGGAATCTCCGCCCGCGTTCTGCGCCCGTAGCTCAACTGGATAGAGCACCTGACTACGGATCAGGAGGCTGGGGGTTCGAATCCTCCCGGGCGCACCACGCCTTCCCGTCGGCCCGTGCGCCTCCTCTTTCCCCTGCACCCGCCCGCCGACCCCGAGGAGCGGGATCTGAGGATCATGGAGCGGGCCTTGCAGCTGGCCCGGGAGGCGGCGGAGCGCGAGGAGGTGCCGGTAGGCGCGCTGGTCGTCCGCGGCGACGAGATCCTGGGCGCCGGCTTCAACCAGGTGGAGGCCCTCCAGGACGCCACCGCCCACGCCGAGATGGTGGCCCTGACCCAGGCCTTCGCTGCCGCTGGCGAGAAACGCCTGCCCGGTGCGGAGCTCTACTGCACCCTGGAACCCTGCCTGCAGTGCACCGGCGCCCTGATCCACGCCCGGGTGGCGCGCCTCGTCTACGGGGCTCCGGATCCCAAGTTCGGCGGCGTCGAGTCCCTGGCGCGGCTCCTGGAGCTTCCGGGGCTGAACCACCGGGTGGCGGTCCGGGGCGGTGTCCTGGCCGCCGAGAGCGCCGGACTGCTGCGCGCCTTCTTCCAGGACCTGCGGAGGCCCGGGCTCTGAGAGGCCGTCCGGTCGTTCCTCCGGGCGCCGGACCTCGCGCTGCTGGCAGGCCCTTCGGGGCGCAGGTATCATCCTCCGCCGCCTCCGCGGAGAGGTGCCAGAGTGGCCGAATGGGCTGGTTTCGAAAACCAGTGAGCCTCCGGGCTCCGCGGGTTCGAATCCCGCCCTCTCCGCCACCGCCGGGGACCGTCCCCGGCCGCCGGTCCGGCACGCCGGGCCGTTGCTCCCTGGAACGCGCTGGAGAGGTGTCCGAGCGGCCGAAGGAGCACGCTTGGAAAGCGTGTGTGCTGTCACAGGCACCGCGGGTTCGAATCCCGCCCTCTCCGCCATTCCCCCGGCGGCGGTCTTCGTTCCCCGGAAAGGAGACTCCGGCCGGCGCAGGCTTCGCGGCGACCTTCGGCCGCAGGACCGTTTCGGGGCAGCGGGGACCTCTATCCGGGGCTGCTAGAATGCCCCGCCGGTCCCGGCTTCGGGGCCGGGGGCTCGGCCCCACGCGGCGAGTGCCTTCCGAACCGGGTCAGGCCAGGAATGGAGCAGCCCTAAGGTCGGCGTCTCGGGCGCCGTGGTGTGTCGGGCCTCCGGTCCCGCAGCCGCGGCCCTTCTTCCCGATGAGCTCCCGCGTCCTCGCCCGCAAGTACCGGCCCCGCACCTTCGCGGAGGTCATCGGCCAGGAGCACATCGTCCGCGCCCTCAGCCGCGCCATCGAGCGCGACCGGGTCGGCCAGGCCTATCTCCTCATCGGGCCGCGCGGTGTCGGCAAGACCTCCACGGCCCGGATCGTGGCCAGGTCCCTGAACTGTGTCGAGGGTCCCACGGTCACACCCTGCCTCGCCTGCGACCCCTGCCGGGAGATCGAGGCCGGAAGCGATGTGGACGTCGTCGAGATCGACGGCGCCAGCAACAACGGCGTGGACGATGTCCGCGCGCTCCGGGACCGGGTGCACTACCGGCCGCTGCGGGACCGCACCAAGATCTACATCATCGACGAGGTCCAGCGCCTCAGCGGACCGGCCTTCGACGCCCTCCTGAAGACCCTGGAGGAACCCCCCGGTCACGCGCTCTTCCTCTTCGCCACCACGGATCCCCACAGGATCCCGGACACCATCGTCTCGCGCTGCCAGGTCTTCGAGTTCCGGCGGCTGCGCGAGGTGGACATCCTCGAGAAGCTCCGCTCCATCTGTCAGGCGGAAGAGGTCGAGGTGCCCGAGGAGGTCCTGGCGGCGCTGGCCCGCGGCTGCCGCGGCGGTCTGCGCGATGCCGAGTCCATGCTCGACCAGGTCCTGGCCGTCGCCGACGGCTCTCCGACCCTCGAAGACCTGGAGATGGTGGCGGGTCTGGCCCGGCCGGAGCGCTGGCTGGACCTCCTGGAGGCCGTGGCCCGCGACGACGGCGCGGCGATCCTGGGCGCCGTGGAGTCCTTCCTGGAGCGCGGCGGCACGGAACGCGACTTCGTGGAGCAGGCCACCGAGGCGGTCCGCCATGTGCTGCACGTGGTCCTCCTCGGCGAGGACGCCCTCGGCGTGGAGCCCGAACCCGCCCGGCGCGAGCGCATGCTGGCCCTGGCCCGGGACCTCGGCCGGGACCGCCTCGAGACCCTCCTCGGCATGCTCTTCCAGCTGGAGGCGCGGATGACCGGGGCTCCGCTTTCCGCGCGCGCCCTTCTCGAGTGGACCCTGCTCCGGGCCGGACGTCTCGGCCGGCTGCTGGAGACCGCGGACCTCCTGGAGTCCCTGGCCGGCGGTCCCCCGGCCGCCTCCGCCCCGCCGTCTTCCCCGCCGCCGGCCCGAGGGGGCGCCTCCCCGACTGCGGGCGGGCCGGCCGCCGCGGAGCCCTCGGCCGCCGCGCCGGCCTCGGAGCCGGCATCCGAGGCCCTGGAGCGGATGCGCGAGGAGATCCGCCGCGCCCGCCCGGGCCTCGCCAGGGTCCTGGACCAGCACTGGCTCGAGGGCGAGATCCTGCCGGACGGGGTGCGCGTCTCTCTGCGCCGGCCGCCGGAGGAGGACCAGCGCCTCCTCGAGGACCCTGCCGAACGCGCCTGGCTCGCGTCTCTCTCCGGGAGTCCCGGGCCCTGGACGCTCGTCTGGCCCGAGGCCGAGGAGAAGCGGCCGGACCCCCTCGGGCAGCGCCTCCTCGACCTCTTCCACGCGACCGAGGAGCAGCCCTGAACGGGCTTGTTCCGGACATCCCCCGAAGCGAGAGCGAAGCACAAGGAGCGACGACATGGCTGGCAGCCTGGGAGACCTCGGAGGCCTGCTGCGGCAGGCCCAGAAGGTGCAGCGGCAGATGGCCGAACTGCAGGAGGAGCTGAAGAAGCAGAGTTTCGAGGGCACGGCCGGCGGCGGCGCCGTCACCGCCCGGGTGAGCGGTGCCAAGGAGCTCCTGGAGGTCCGCATCCGGCCGGAGGCCGTGGAGGCC
>JALUUN010000027.1 GCA_027021325.1 Planctomycetota bacterium | reverse complement strand
GGGGGGGGGGGGGGCGGGCCGTCCCTAGAATGGCAGCCGCGGCCGCTTCCGGGCAAGCCGAAGGCGTCCCGCCCCCGGACCGGCCGGTCCAGGGCCCTTTCCCAGGCTCCCGCGCAGACACGACATGGCTTCCTTCAACCGCGTCATCCTCATGGGCAACCTGACCCGGGATCCCGAGATCCGGGAGTCCCAGAGCGGCACCACGATCGCCCGTTTCACCCTGGCCGTGAACGACCGGGTTCCCGACGGCCAGGGCGGCTGGAAGGAGGAGGCCAGCTTCGTGGACGCGGTCCTCTTCGGGAAGCGCGCCGAGGCCTTCGGGCGCTTCATGAGCAAGGGCCGTCCGGTCCTCGTGGAGGGCAAGCTCCGCCAGAGCAAGTGGCAGGACCGCGAAACCGGCCAGAACCGGAGCAAGATCGAGGTCATCGTGGACAACTGGGAGTTCGTCGGCGGGCGCGGCGACGGCCAGGGCGCGGGCGGCCGGCCGGCGCCGCCGCGGGAGGCGGCCGCCGGCGGCGGGGCCGGCTTCCCGGACCGCGACGACTTCGTGCCCGATGACGTCCCCTTCTGAGGCCGGGGCGGTCCGCGTCCGGGTGCTGCTCTTCGCCGGTCTGCGCGAGCTTGCCGGGCGCGGGGAGCTGGAGGTGGAGATCCCGCCGGGGGCCACGGTCGCGGATCTGCGCCGCGCCGTCGCGGCGGTCTGCCCGGAGCTCGCCGGCGCCGCCTGGAGCCTGGCCCAGGACACGGTCTGGTGCCGCGAGGAGGATCCCGTGGATCCGCAGGCCGAGCTGGCTCTCCTGCCTCCGGTCTCGGGCGGCTGAGGCGGCGATGGCCGGCGCCGGTCCCCGCGTCTTCCTGCGCCTCGTCGAGGGGCCCGTGGACCTGGACTGGGTGCGCGAGCGGGTGGCCGGGCCGGACGCAGGCTGCGTCGTCCGCTTCGAGGGAACCGTGCGCCAGGAGGCCCGCGGCAAGGCGGTCCTGCGCCTGGAGTACGAGGCCTACCCGCCCATGGTCGAGGCCGAACTCGGGCGCATCTGCGGCGAGATCCTGGAGCGTCATGCGGTCCTGCGGATCGCCGTCGAGCATGCCACCGGCCGCGTGGATCCCGGCCAGGCCTCGGTGGCGGTGGCGGTGGCCTCCGCACATCGCGCGCCGGCCTTCGCCGCCGCCGCCGAACTCATGGATCTCCTGAAGGAGCGCGTGCCCCTCTGGAAGCAGGAGTTCTACCCCGACGGAAGTACCTGGATCGGCCGCGGTTCCTGAGGCCGGGCCGAATTGTGCCCCCTCCGGGGGCCGGGTAGGATCCCCTCTCCATGGAGCGCGAGACCCTGGAGGTGGACGTCCTGGTCGTGGGCGCCGGACCGGCCGGTCTGGCCTTTGCCATTCAGCTGGCGCGGGACGCCCGCGAGGCCGGCCAGGAGCTCGCGATCCTGGTCCTGGACAAGGCCGAGGAGATCGGCCGCCACCAGCTCTCCGGGGCGGTCCTGGACCCGCGAGCGATCCTGGAGCTCTTCCCCGACGCCCGCGAGCGCGGCTTCCCGATCCAGGCCGAGGTCCGGGACGATGCCCTCTGGATCCTGAGCCGCACGGGCCGGCGCGAGCTGCGCGGCGCCCTCTGCCCGAAACCCTTCCACAACGAGGGCAACTGGATCGTCAGCGCCAGCGAGATCACGGCCTGGCTGGCGGAGCGCGCCGAGGAACTGGGCGTCGAGGTCTACCCGGGCTTCGGCGGGGCGGAGATCCTGGAGACCGAGGACGGCGCAGTGCGCGGCGTGCGCACCGTGGACCAGGGGCGCGGCAAGGACGGCGAGCCGAAGGGCAACTTCCAGCCGGGCATGGACATCCAGGCGCGGCTCACGGTCCTGGCCGAGGGCACGCGCGGCTCCCTCACCAAGCAGCTGGTGGCGCGCAAGGGGCTGCAGGGCCGGAACCCGCAGCTCTGGGCGGTCGGCGTCAAGGAGATCTGGAAGGTCCGCGAGGACCACGCGGGCCGGGTCCTGCACACGGCCGGCTGGCCCCTGCCCGGGCGGGTCTACGGCGGCGGCTGGGTCTACGGCCTGCCCGACCGCCGTCTGTCCATCGGCTTCGTCTGCGGTATCGACCACGGCGATCCTTCCTTCGACTACCACGCGGTGATGCAACTGTGGAAGACGCATCCCGCGATCCGGGAACTCCTGGAGGGCGGGGAGCTGGAGCGCTACGGTGCCAAGACCATCCCCGAGGGCGGGCTCCTGGCCCTGCCCCGGACCCAGGGCGACGGCTTCCTGATCCTCGGCGACGCCGCCGGCTTCATGAACACCCAGCGCCTCAAGGGGCTGCACCTGGCCATGAAGTCGGGCATGCTCGCCGCCGGTGCCGCCCTCGCGGCCCTGGCCGCCGGGGAGGGCCTCGCCCGCGAGGCGCAGCTGCGGCGCTTCGACGAGGACTTTCGCGCCTCCTGGGCCCATGAAGAGTTGTGGCGCACGCGCAATTTCCGCCAGGCCTTCCAGCGCGGCTTCCTCTACGGCTTCCTGCGCGGCGGCCTCGACCTCTTGACCGGAGGGCGGCTGCCGGGAACGCTTTCCGCCCGTGCCGACCACGAGCGCTACCGGACCGGGGGCGCCGGCAGCCTCGGCATTCCGAAGCCGGCCTTCGACAACCGTCTGAGTTTCGACAAACTGACGAGCGTCTACCACTCCGGGACCACCCACGAGGAGGACCAGCCCTGCCATCTGCTGGTGCGCGATCCGGACCTCTGTGTCCGGCGCTGCACCGAGGAGTACGGCAACCCCTGCCAGCACTTCTGCCCGGCTGCCGTCTACGAGTGGCCCGAGGACGGCCACGGCCTGGTGATCAACGCCAGCAACTGCGTCCACTGCAAGACCTGCGACATCGCGGACCCGTACCAGATCATCGACTGGGTGGTCCCCGAGAGCGGGGGGCCGGTCTACACCGGCATGTGATCCGCCGTCCCATCCTTCCCTGGAATCCGAAGAACCATGCGCACCTCCCTCGCTACCGCCCCGGCCCTCGGCCGTACCACCCTGACCGCCGTCCTGGTTCCCGCCGGTGGACGTCCGTCCCGGGATCTGGACCTGCCCGGGGCCTGGAGGCAGGAATTCGGGGACGAAGCGGGTTCGAGCCTCCTCCTCTGGGGGCCCGGCGGCGAAGCGGTCCTGCTCCTGCGCCTGCCCAGGGCCTCGGAGATGGAGGCCGAGGACCTGCGCGAGGCCGGCGGGCGTGCGCGCCTGGAAGCCGAGGGCCGGAAGCGCCCTGGCCTGAGCCTGGACCTCCGGGCTCTCCAGAGCGCCGGCGCCGAAGAGCTTGCCGCCGCCACCGAAGGGGCGGTCATGGCCGGCTACGACCCGGGCGTGAAGAAGAAGGAGCGGAAGAAGGCGGCGGTCAAGCGGATCCAGGTGGCGGTCTCCTCGGCCACGGCGCCGCTGCGCCGGGCCTTGCGCCAGGCGACCCTGCGTGCCGAGGCCAACCTCTTCACCCGGGAGATCCAGAACCTGCCCTCCAACATCCTCACCCCGAAGGCCTTCGCCTCCCGCGCCCGCAAGGTCGCGGCCTCGAGTCCGAGGATCACGGTCAAGGTCCTCGGGGAGAAGAAGATGGCGGAGATGAAGATGGGGGCGCTGCTCGGCGTCTCCCGGGGCTCGAAGAAAGAGGCCCAGCTCGTGCACCTGCGCTACAGGCCCAGCGGCAAGGCCCGGGGCCGCGTTGCCGTGGTGGGCAAGGGTCTGATCTTCGACAGCGGCGGGATCAGCCTGAAGCCGTCCGCGAACATGGACCAGATGAAGTTCGACATGTCGGGTGCCGCCGCCGTCCTCGGCCTGTTCCAGGCCCTGGCGGCCGGTGCCGAGTGCTCCTGGGAGGTGCACGGCGTTCTGGCCTGCGTGGAGAACATGCCCGGCGGCAATGCCCAGAACCCGGGCGACATCGTGACCGCCATGAACGGCACGACCATCGAGGTCCTGAACACCGACGCCGAGGGCCGTCTGGTCCTGGCCGATGCTCTGACCTACGCCGCACGGCGCATCCAGCCGGACCGCATCTACGATCTGGCCACCCTCACCGGCGCCTGCATCCATGCCCTGGGACACCTGTGCTGTGCGGTCCTCGGCAACGACGAGAAGCTCCAGCAGGAGGTCCGCGAGGCCGGGGAGGCGGTGGGCGAACGCGGCTGGCCTCTGCCTCTCTGGAAGGACTATCGGGATCTCACCAAGGGCCGCTACGCCGATCTGCAGAACATCTATCCCGCTGGCCAGGGGGCCGGCACCATCGCCGGCGCAAGCTTCCTGAGCTGGTTCGTGGACGACCTGCCCTGGGTGCACCTGGACATCGCCGGGGTCGCCTGGGAGGGGCCGAAGCGCAGCTACATGACGGCCGGGGGCCGGGGCTTCGGAACGCGGCTCCTGCTCGAACTCCTCCGTCGCTAGCGGCTGCTAGGCTGGCGCCATGCCGGCTCTCCTCGCGCTCGCTCTCCTGGCCTTGCCCCAGGAGCCCGAATCCTGGCTGCAGGAGCGTCTGCCCGGCCTCGTCGGGCTCTACCAGGACC
>JALUUN010000026.1 GCA_027021325.1 Planctomycetota bacterium | reverse complement strand
GAAGGAGGCGCCGCTGATGCCGAAGCCGAGGCTGGCCAGGAAGAAGCCGGCGAAGCTGTCGGCCAGGGACAGGCCGTACATGGCCACCGCCGCCACGAGCATCAGGAGGGCGTAGACGATGCGCCCTCCGAAGCGGTCGGTCAGGACGCCGACCGGCAGGCGGAGGAGGCTCCCGGTGAGAACCGGAGTCCCGATCAGCCAGCCGATCTGGGCCTTGTCCCAGGAATAGAGTCCGTTGTCCACCAGGAAGGTGACCAGGACCCCGTTCGTCATCCACGCCGCGAAGCAGACCGTGAAGGCGAAGGTGTTGAGGATCAGGACCTGGATGGCCCGCCGGCTGTCTTGCATGGTTCAGCTCCGGGTGCGGGAGAGGTTCCAGAGGACGACCTGGGTCTTGCGCCACAGGTACTGGTTGGGCACGACCAGGATGTGGACCAGGCGGGTGAAGGGGAACACCGCGATCAGGAGGAAAGCGTTCACGATGTGCGCCTTCACGAGGAGCGGCATGGCCGCGACGAAGGAGACCTCCGGCTGGAGGCGGAACAGCGACCACAGCCAGGGCGACAGCGAAACCGCGAACCAGGAGCTCCCCCAGCCGTGGAACAGGGCCACCGCGATGCCGGTCAGGAACTGGATCAGAAGCAGGACGTAGATGACCCAGTCGCCGAAGGTGGTGACCGCGCGCAGCCGCGGGTTGCGGGCCCGGCGCAGCATGATGTTCACCAGGCCGAAGAGGGCCATGAGGGCCATCCCCAGGGAGCCGACCTCGAGGACGTAGAGCCGGATCAGGTCGTTGTTCCAGGCGAGGAGGGCCCGGGGCAGCAGCAGCCCGGCGGCGTGCAGCGCCAGGACGCCGAGGATGCCGTAGTGGAAGGGGACCGAGGCCCAGAACTGCCAGCGGTTCTCCAGGAACTGGCTGGACAGGCTGGTGTAGGTGAAGGTCCGCTGGCGGTAGCGCTGGATGGTGACCAGGAAGAAGATCGCCAGCGAGGAGTAGGGCAGAACGGCGAAGAACAGGAAGTCATGCATGGCCCAGGGCCTCCGTTCCCGCGGCCTCGGCTGAGGGGCAGGCTTCGATCAGGAGAGCCAGGACGCCGGCCCAGGGGCTGTCCTCGACCTCCAGGGGGACGGCGATGCGGCGCGCCGCCGGTGCGACGATTCCGGCGAGAAGATCCCGGCGCCGGCCGTCCTCCGAGACGGCGGCCAGGCGCAGGAGCGTCGGAATCCAGTCCGGGAGCTGCCCCTGCTCGTCCACGCCGGCCCGGCGCAGGTCCTCGCGCAGGACCACCAGGAGCCTCCCGCGGTGGTAGTTCTCTCCATAGAGATGCCAGCCGGCCTCCAGGGCGGTCTCCTGGCGGCTGTCGAAGGTTCGGCTGTAGAGCTCCTGGGCCGGCCCCGGATCCCGTGCCTCCAGCAGGGCCGCGAGCCGCTCCAGGGAGCCCTCCGCGGCCCGCGGCCGCAGGCGCGCCAGCGCCGCGCGCTGTCCGGCGATCCGTTCCTCCGCCGGGTATTCCAGGATCTCGGCCAGATCGAGCAGGGCTTGGGGTTCCATGGCTCAGACCCGCATCGGGGCTTCGCGGAAGCCGAAACCCGTCTCCCGCCGGACGTCGTGGGGATCCTCGAGCATCTCGAGGGCCTGCTCCCGCTGGAAGGGCGGGATCACAAAGCGGTCCTCGAAGGTGGCCAGGGCCGTGAGCCGGTAGATGGCCTCGGCCTCCTCCGGCGTGGAGCCGGCCTCCTGCAGGGCGCGGGCGGCGGTGTCCTCATCCACGTCCCCCACCGTCAGGCTGCGCCGGTACAGGCGGACCGCCCACTGCTTGCGCAGGGCGTAGCGCACGACGCCCTCGTTGCCGGCCCCGAACAGAGAAGCCAGGTAGCGGATCGGCGCCCGTGCCTTCTCGATGTCCGCGAACAGGTCCTCGCTCTCGCTGTGCACCGCATTGCCTTCCAGGCGGGACATCACCGGAAGCAGCGGCGGCACATAGAAGAGCATCGGGAAGGTACGGAACTCGATGTGCAGGGGCAGGCCGAGGCCCCACTCCTTCACGAAGCGGTACACCGGCGACCGGCGCGCCGACTCGACGACCGCCTCGGGGACCCCGCAGCGCCGGGCCGCGGCCTGGACCTCGGGATCCTCGGGATCCAGGATGATCTCCCGCTGCGCCTGCACCAGATCCTGGTCCTCGCGCAGGGCCGCCGCCTCGATGCGCTCGGCGTCGTAGAGGACATTGCCGAGGTAGCGGATCCGGCCGACACAGGAGTGGAAGCAGGCCGGCGCCTGCCCCGTCTCCAGGCGCGGATAGCAGAGGATGCACTTCTCCGACTTGCCGGTGGACCAGTTGTAGTAGGTCTTCTTGTACGGGCAGGCCGAGACGCAGGAGCGCCAGCCCCGGCAGCGCTTCTGGTTGAGCAGAACGATCCCGTCCTCGCCGCGCTTGTAGAGCGCACCGGAAGGACAGGAGGCCACGCAGGAGGGATAGAGGCAGTGGTTGCAGATCCGCGGCAGGTAGAAGAAAGCCAGCCGCTGGATCTCGAACATCTGCTGGCGGGTGACCGGATCCAGGGCCTCCAGGTTCGGATCGTTCTCGGCATAGACCGGCGAACCGCCGAGGTCGTCGTCCCAGTTCGGTCCGGCCTCGATGTCGATCTGTTCGCCGGTGATCATGCTCACCGGCACCGCCGTCGGCTGGTCGTCGGACTCCGGCGCGTTGAAGAGATCGCCGTAGCGGTAGGTCCAGGGCTCGTAGTAGTCGTCCATGCTGGGCATGGACGGGTTGTGGAAGATGTTGGCGACGATCTGGGTCTTGCTCGTGGACCGCAGCTTCAGCCGCCCGTTCTCGGCCTTCCAGCCCCCGCGGTAGTTGACCTGGTCCTCCCAGCGCGTCGGATAACCGGTGCCGGGCTTGGTCTCGACGTTGTTCCACCACATGTACTCGGTGCCGTCCCGGTCGGTCCACACGTTCTTGCAGGCCAGGCTGCAGGTGTGGCACCCGATGCACTTGTCCAGGTGGAACACCATCGCGATCTGGGATCGAACGTCCATGGCTTCGCTCCTCTGCTGCTGCTACCAGCGGACCCCGTCCAGGCGCCGGACGAGCACGTGGGTGTCCCGGTTGCAGCCGGTAGGCCCCCAGTAGTTGAAGTGGTAGGTGAACTGCCCGTACCCGCCGGCCATGAGGTTCGGCTTCAAGCGGGTGCGGACCAGGCTGTTGTGGCCGCCGGCGCGGCGCTGCCCGCGCGAAGGGGAACGCGGCACCGAGTAGGTGCGCTCCGGCGAGTGGTACTGGATGCAGATCCCCGGAGGGATGCGGGCGCTCACCGCCGCCCGCGTGACCACGACGCCGTGGTCGTTGAGGACCTCGACCCAGTCGTTGTCCTGGACGCCCAGGCGCTCGGCGTCGCGGTCGTTCATCCACAGCGGTTCGCAGCCCCGGGACAGGGTGGTCATCCGCTGGTTGTCGCCGTAGGTCGAGTGGATGTGCCACTTGCCGTGCGGCGTGAGGTAGTTGAGCTGCATGGCGCCGCCGCCGCCGTCCTCGAAGCGCAGGTCCGCGTAGTCGTCGGGCTCGGGCTTCGGCTTGTAGGCGGGCAGGTGCTCGCCGAACTGCAGGTAGATCGGGTGATCCAGGTACAGGTGCTGGCGCCCGGTCAGGGTGCGCCACGGAACCAGACGCTCCCGGTTGTAGGTGAAGGGAGCGTAGGTCCGCCCGTGCTCCACCAGGCCCGACCACATGGGGCTGTTCAGGAGCCTCCGCGGCTGCGACTGGAGATCCTTGAAGCGGGTGCGCACGTTGCGGCTGCCCTCGGCGAGGTCCGCCAGCGGCAGGCCGACCTTCTTCTCCATGTGCCGGTAGCCCCGCCAGGCGATCTCGCCGTTGGTCACCGAGGACAGGTGCAGGATCGCGTTGCAGACGGACTCGGCCTCCTTCAGGCTCGGTCTTGCTTCACCGTCCACGGTTTCGACCGGCCCGCGCCGCAGGAGCTCGTCGTAGAAGTCCGCGACCTCGAACCAGGTTCCGTGCGCGCCGAGACCGCGCTCCTTCGGGCCGGGGCCGAGGCTGATGAAGCGCTGGTAGAGGCCGGCGTAGTCGCGCCGCTCGACCTTGAAGGCGGGCATGGTCTTCCCCGGGATCGCCTCGCACTCGCCCTTCTTCCAGTCCAGCGGCTGCTGCTGGGCGATCTCCGCGGGCGTGTCGTGGGCCAGGGGCGCGGCGACCAGGTCCTCCACCGGCTCCGGGAAGTGCCGCGCCGCCAGGCGCGAGAACTCCCGGGCGATGGAGCGGAAGATGTCCCAGTCGCTCCGGGACTCCCAGCACGGAGGCACCGCCGCCGAAAGCGGGTGGATGAAGGAGTGCATGTCCGTGCTGTTCAGGTCCGCCTTCTCGTACCAGGTGGCGGCCGGCAGGATGATGTCCGAATAGAGCGCCGAGGTGTCCATGCGGAAGTTCAGATCCACCACCAGGTCGAGCTTCCCGTGCGGCGCCTCCGCTCTCCAGACGATCTCCCGCAGCTGCTCCTCGGCCAGGTCCCGGGCGACCTTGTTGGT
>JALUUN010000025.1 GCA_027021325.1 Planctomycetota bacterium | reverse complement strand
TGCGGGCACCAGGTGGAAGGCGGCGTCCACGATGACGTGGGCCGGGTTGTAGCCCGGGCGCTCCAGGATCTCCGCGGGCAGGCGCACCCGGCTGAGAAAGGCCAGGAGGACGATGCTGCTCTCCAGGATCAGGAGACCGCCAAAGGCCAGGAAGGCCGCCCGCCGGGCCGTGGCCGGGGTGCGGGCGGCAAGGAAGCGCTGCTGCAGATTGGCGTCGCCGAGGACCAGGAGGAAGCCGGGCAGGAGCCAGTTCACGAGGCGCGTGGGCGGGAAGTCGGGCGCTGCCAGGGCCTCCGGAACGGGCTGCCGCCCCGGATCCCAGGTCCAGTACATCCAGACCAGAGCGGCGAGGATGCCCGTCAGCATGACGGCGCCGTTGACGACGTCGGTCAGGGCCACGCTCACGAGGCCGGCCAGGGCGGTGTACAGGATCACAAAGGCGGCGAAGCCCACGTAGAGCCCGGTCTCCGGCAGGTCCGGGAACATGCGGTGCGCCACCGCCGCCCCGGCCCGGTACTGGTAGGAGACGATGATCAGGTAGGCACCGAGGAGGGCGACGGCCCCCAGGCGGCGGGCGCCTCCCCCGAAGCGCAGGCCCAGGATCTCGGGAACGCTCGAGGCCGGGATCTCCCGCACCCGGGGCGCGATCCAGGCCAGGAGCAGCATCCCGGTCAGGCCGGAGAGAGGCAGGACGAAGGCCGTGACCCCGTGTTCGAAGGCCTTCTGGGCGAAGCCGAAGATAGAGCCGGTGCCCACCCAGGTGGCGATCAGGGTCCCGGCGAGGACCGGAGCGCCCAGCCGGCGGCCGGCGAGAGCGAAGTCCTCGGCGGTTCGGACCCGGCGGGCATGCCAGGCCCCCAGGACCGTCATCCCGAGGAGGAAGAGGGCGACGACAAGGAGGGCAAGGCTCTCCACCGCCGGAGCTTAGCAGCATCCTGGCCCCGGGCCGGATCCGAGGTTCCGGCCAGAAACCTCCTTGCAAGCCGGTAGGTGGCCCGATATTCATAGGACAGCCGTGCGCTACCTCGCCCTCTTCGTCCTGCTCCTCCCGGGGCTGCTCCTGCCTGGAGCCGCCTTCGGGGGCGCAGCGCCTCCGGAAGAGGGCTCCTGTAGCTGTTCGCGGCACGCCTCCTCGGCCCGTGCCTGCCGCGAGCCCGGCTTGGAGACCTGTGGTGCTCGCGACTCCCAGGCGCGGGCTGCGGCCCGGTGCTGCAGCCCGGCACACGAACGGGGGAGGACCGTCCAGAAGGCAGCCTGCTGCTGCCAGCCGATCCCTCCGGGAACTCCGGAACGGCACCCCGAACCGCGCCCCCTGCCGCCAGGTTCCCCGGAACCTGCTGCGGCCTGCAGCACCGCGCGTGCGGAAGTTCCTCCGCGAAAAGCCGAAGGGCCTGGAACCGTGCGCTGGAAGCCAGAACGGGCGGCTTCCGCTGTGCCACGCACGATCCGCTTCTGTGTGTTCCTGATTTGAGTCGGGGGCAGCGGCTCCGGCATCCCGCAGGAGGTGCCGGAACTCCCACCCCACGCTTCGCGGTTCCCCTCGGGGAACCGGATCCCGGAATCAGACACACGCATGCTCGCTCCTCCTTCCCGCCCGGGCCTTCCCGGGGCCGTCCTTCTCGCTCTCGTACTGGGCGCCTGTGCTTCGCCGCCAGAGGCCTTCCACACCCGGCAGAGAGCCTGGCTCCAGGAGGAAAGGTCCCGGAGCCGAAGCGCCGAACAGCCTCTGCCCGAGGCACCGGTCACGGCCGATCTCCTGCGCCTGGCCGAGGCCCGAAACCCCGAAGTCCAGGCGGCCTTCGAAAGCTGGCGCTCCGCTCTCGAGCGAACCCTCAGCGCCGGCGTGCTCCCGGATCCCCGTCTCGGGCTCACCTTCTACCTCCAGGAAGTCGAGACCCGGGTCGGCCCGATGCAGGCCCGCGCCAGTCTGACCCAGGCCTTCCCCTGGTTCGGCACCCTGGAGGCCCGCAGCGAAGCGGCCTTCGCAGCCTCGGAAGCCGCCCGGGAGCTTCTCGAACAGAAGCGCCTGGACGTCCGCCAGCAGGTCCTGGACGCATGGTATGAATACAACTGGCTGCACCAGGCCATTCTCGTCACCGAGGGACACCTCGAGCTCCTCGCCCATCTGGAGTCGGTCGCCCGCACGCTCTACGAGACCGGCCAGGGCCTGCACGCCGATCTCATCCGTGCGCAGGTGGAACTCGGGCGTCTCGAGGACCGCCTGCGGACCTTGAAGGACCTCCGCAGGCCTCTGGCCGCACGTCTGAATGCGGCTCTCGACCGACCCGCCGGACTTCCCATTCCCTGGCCGCAGGAGGAACTGCCTGAGCCCGCAGCCGAAGCCCTCCAGGGGCCGGCGGAGCCGATCGAGACCACCAGCCCCGAGCTGCGCGCCCTCCAGCACCGCATCCATGCGGCCGAGGCCGGGATCACCCTGGCGGAGAAGGCTTTCTGGCCCGACCTGGCCTTCGGCCTGGACTACACCTTCATCGGCGACGCCCGGACCGCGGGCGTCCCGGGCTCCGGGGACGATGCTCTCGGCGTCTCCTTCGGTGTGGATCTCCCGATCTACCGCAACCGACTGGAGAGCGATCTGGCCGGGGCCGAGGCCGAGGCGCGGGCAGCCGAGGCCGCTCTGGCCGGGAGCCGCAACCGTCTCCTCGCCGCCTTGGAAATGGCCCTCTACGAAGCCCGCGACGGACACCGGCGGGTGCAGCTCTTCCGAGGCAACCTCGTCCCCAAGGGCGAAGAATCCTTCCGCTCTGCGCTGACGGCCTACCAGGCCGGCGAAGCCAGTTTCGACACCGTGGTCGACGCCGAGCGGATCCTCCTCGAGTTCCAGCTCGCAGCCATCCGCGCCGCCGCCGACCGGGCCCAGGCCCTGGCACGGGCGGAACGCATCACCGGCACTCCTCTCCTCCACGTCCGCCCCTGAGCATTCCATCATGAGACGCGTCCTTCCCTGGCTCCTGGCCCTGCTCCTCGGCACCTTCGGCTGGTGGATCGGCCGCAAGCAGGCCCCTGCACCGCCGGACGGAGCTCCCGCCGACAGCGTCGCAGAACAGGAGGAGACCGCCACGGTCTGGACCTGCTCCATGCATCCGCAGATCCGCCTGCCGGAACCGGGCAAGTGCCCGATCTGTTTCATGGATCTGATTCCGGTCAGCGACAGCGACGGCGAGGAGGAAGAAGGTCCCCGGACCCTGACCATGAGTCCTGCCGCGGCGGCCCTGGCGGACATCCAGACGGCCCCGGTCGGGCGCCGCGCCGTGGCCCATGAGATCCGCTTCGTGGGCAAGGTGGACTTCGACGAGACCCGCGTGGCGACCATCGCCGCCTGGACGGCCGGACGCCTGGACCGGCTCTTCGTCGACTACACCGGGGTCGAGGTACATGCCGGGGACCACATGGTCGAGATGTACAGCCCGCCCCTCTACGCGGCCCAGCAGGAACTCCTGCAGGCGATCAGCACCGCCCGGCGCCTCGAGGACAGTCCCATCCAGATCCTGCGTGAGGCCTCCGATGCGAACGTGCGCTCGGCCCGAGAGAAGCTCCTCCTCCTGGGTCTGACGCCGGAGCAGGTGGAAGAAGTGGTCCAGCGGGGTACCCCGGACACGCACCTCGTCATCAATGCCCCCATGGGTGGGATCGTGGTGCACAAGCAGGCCCTGGAAGGGATGTATGTCCAGGAAGGAACCCCGATCTACACCATCGCCGACCTGCGAAAGGTCTGGCTTCTGCTCGATGCCTACGAAGCCGACCTGGCCTGGCTCCGCTATGGGCAGGACGTCGAGTTCCAGGTCGCCGCCTGGCCCGGAGAGGTCTTCCACGGGCGCGTCGCCTTCATCGATCCGGTTCTCGACAACCGGACCCGCACCGTCAAGGTGCGCGTCAATGTCGACAACGCGGATCTGAGGCTGAAGCCCTCCATGTTCGTGCACGCCCGCGTGGATGCGGTGCTCACGCCTTCGGGGAAGGTGCTCGACCCGTCCCTCGCCGGCATGTGGATGTGCCCGATGCACCCCGAGGTTCTGTCCGAGACGCCGGGGGCCTGCCCGGAATGCGGCATGGATCTGCAGCCGGTCGAGGAACTGGGCTTCGTGACCCAGCCTGCGGAGGATCTTCCCCTGGTGATTCCCCATACCGCCCCGCTCATCACCGGCCGTCGCGCCGTCGTCTATGTGAAGCTGCCCGACGCGGAGCGTCCGGCCTTCGAAGGCCGCGAGATCGTCCTCGGACCGCGCGCGGGGGACTGGTACATCGTCGAGGAAGGCCTGCAGGAAGGCGAAGAAGTGGTCGTCAAAGGGAACTTCAAGATCGACAGTGAGCTCCAGATCCGCGCCCGCCCGAGCATGATGAGTCCTGAAGGCGGGGCTCCCCCTCCGGGGCACCAGCACGGAGCCTCCGACGCACCAGCAACCGGACCGGGAGGCGCGGACGCCGAGCCTTCGGATTCCCGCCCCACTTCCTTCGAAACCCCCCGGGAGTTTCGCGAGCAACTGGGCGCGGTACTGCGCGGCTATCTCGATCTGCAGAAGGCCCTGGCAGCGGACGACGACCAGGCCGCCGCCGAGGCCGCCGCACA
>JALUUN010000024.1 GCA_027021325.1 Planctomycetota bacterium | reverse complement strand
AGAGAGCGCTCTGGGGGAAGCCGAGCTTGCCGGAACCCAGGAAGACGACCCGGTGCTGGAGGCCCCGCTCGGCGAAGATCCGGAACACCCGGGTGAAGGCGGCCTTGAAGGGCAGGGCCACGTGGTCGGTGAAAACCATGGGTGCGGCTCCGGTCCCGCCCTCGCCACCGTCGATGGTGATGAAGTCCACGCCGCGTTCGCCCGTGGCCATGGCCTCGGCGAGTTCGATCCAAAAGGCGTCCTCGCCGACCGCCGACTTGATCCCGACCGGCAGTCCGGTGGCTTCGGCGACTCGCTCCACGAAATCGAGCATCGAGTCCACATCGCCGAAGGCGCTGTGACAGGCGGGACTGACGCAATCCTGCCCCAAGGGGACTCCGCGAATGCGGGCGATCTCCGGGGTCACCTTGGCAGCGGGCAGGACACCGCCCTTGCCGGGTTTGGCGCCCTGGCTGAGCTTGATCTCGATGGCGCGCACCGGCGCCGAGGCCACGGTCTCCTGCAGGCACTCCAGGGAGAAATGTCCGTCCCTGGTGCGGCAGCCGAAGTAGCCGGTGCCGATCTGGAAGATGAGCTCGCCGCCGTGAAGATGATGAGGCGAGACCCCGCCCTCGCCGGTGTTCTGGAGCGCGCCGGCGAGGGCGCAGCCGCGGTTCAGGGCCTCGACCGCCCGCCCGCTGAGACTGCCGAAGCTCATGCCGGAGACGTTCACCAGCGAGGCCGGGCGGAAGGCATGCCGCCGGCCGCGGGCCGCGCCCAGGATCTTGGCGCAGGGGAGCGGCCACTGGCGCTCCTCGGCGCGCGGGTCCTCGGGATAGGGGAAGGGCGCGTGTTTGATGATCAGATAGTTCGGGCTCAGCTCCAGTTCGTTGTCCGTTCCGAAGCCGAAGTAGTTGTTCTGGCGCTTCGAGCTGGCATAGACCCAGCGGCGTTCGTCCCGGCTGAAAGGCCGCTCCTCGTTGTTGTTGGTGACGATGTACTGGCGCAGCTCCGGGCCGACCATCTCCAGCAGATAGCGAAGGTGTCCCAGGACCGGATAGTTCCGCAGAATGGCGTGTCTCTTCTGCAGGAGGTCGTAGGCGGCCACCAGGAAGAGGAGCCCGAGAAGGATCTCGTCGAGTTCCATGTCGGACGTATTCTGAAGGCCCGAAGCCTCCGGCGGAAGGCCGGCGGCCCCACCCGGAATCCCAGACCGACCGCCATGATTCCCTTCCTCCTGTTGAGCCTGAGCCTGCTTCCGGGCCAGGAGCCGGAAGCGCCGGCCCCGCCCGGCCTCGCACGCTACCGCGCCTGCGTGGAGCGTTTCGCTTCCGCCCAGGCCCTGGAGCTCCGTGGCCTCCTCGAGTTCCGTCAGTCCGCTGGCGAGGGCGAGCCCAAGACCCTCGGCTACGACATCGACCTGCGTGCCTTCCGCGGCCCTTCGGGGCGCATGGAGCTGCGCGCCCCCGAGATGGACATGCATCTGACCATGGTCGGGGACGGCGAGAACGTCTATCTCCTGGATCACGAGGAGAAGACCGCGATGATCTTCGGCGAGGACTTCAGCACTCTCGCCGAGATCGCTCCCCTGGATCCCTTCCAGGCCTGGGCCGACGATGCGCCCGCCGAGCCCGGAGAGATCGAGGTCCTCGAGAGCCCGCCGGGTCTGCCGCTCCTGACCGGCCTGCGCTACCGGAGCAGCGACGGCCTGGAGACCCTCTGGCTGGCTCCGAACGACCGCCTCGTCGCCGCTTCCCTGGAGATGGGGGAAGACGGCTCGATGCGCCTGGACCTGGTTCTGACCGGCAGCCGCATCCTCGACCAGGCCGACCCAGCGGCCTTCGCCGCCGAGGTGCCGCACGACTACACCCTCCAGGAATCCCGCGACGTCCAGACGGATTTCGAGGCGGCTCTCCTGGCCATTGGCGAGAAGGCGCCCGACTTCGAGGTCCGCACCCTCGACGGGGAGGTGATCACCCTCGCCGACCTCGAGGGCAAGACCGTCCTCCTCAACTTCTGGTTCCGCCACTGAGGCGGTTGCATCGAGGAGATGCCGCACCTCTCCGATCTCTGGTCAGAGATCCGCCAAGAGCGGCAGGACGTGGTCTTCCTCGCGGTGGACGCCGGCGATCCGCCGGAGGTCATTCGCGAATGGTGGGAGGAGGAGGGCTTCACCCTCACCCCGGTGATGCAGGAGGGCTACACGGTCTCCGAAGCCTTCGGGGTCCAGGCCTACCCGACGAACTACATCCTCGGCCCCGACGGCAGGGTCCTGTGGCGCCGCGTGGGCTTTGCCCCCGGCACCGAGGAGGAGATGCGCAAAGTGCTCGCTTCGACGGCGCGCTGAGGGTCTCCGGGACGCCAGGAGGCCGGTTCCCTCCGGGGAGCCGGCCTTCCGCCGTTTCAGGCCTCGCCCGCCGCGCCTTCCGCAAGAAGAGCGTCCACTTCCTCACGGCCGGGCAGCGAAGGCAGGGCGCCTGGCCGTGTGGCGGCGAGGCCGCCGGCCGCCGCCGCCCGCCGCAGGGCCGCCGCCGGGCGCTCGCCCCGGGCCAGGGCTGCGGCCAGGACTCCGCAGAAGGCGTCGCCCGCCCCCGTGGTGTCCCGGGCGCTCACCGGGAAGGCCTCCTGCAGGAGATAGCGGTGGGCACTGGCCCGCCAGGCGCCGTGGGCGCCGCGCGTCAGGTAGACCTCGCCGGCTCCGGTCTCCCGGAGGCGGGCCAGGAGCGGGACCGGCGCCAGGTCCTCGGAACCCGGACCGGCCTGCACCCGGGCTTCGCTCTCGTTCACGACCAGGGCCTGGACCCGCTCCAGCCAGGCACGCGGCAGGGGACGCGGCAGGGGGGCGGCGTTGAGGAGGACGGGGACCCCAGCCTCCACGGCGAGCTGCAAGGCCCGCTCCACGGTGGTCTCCGGGATCTCGAGCTGCACGAGCAGAAGGCTCGCTTCGCCCAGGGATTCCGCGAGGTGTTCCAGATGCTCCGGCGCGAGGACCGCGTTCGCTCCGGGGTCCACGACGATGGTGTTCTCGCCCGCCGGGTCCACGGAGATCCAGGCGCGCCCGGTGCCGGCCTCGGGCAGACGCAGGACCGCGGAGACGTCCACCCCACGCTCCGCCAGTTCCAGAAGCAGGAAGTCCCCGGCTTCGTCGGCGCCGGCCGCACCGAGGAGACGGGTGTGCACCCCCTGCAGAGCGGCGGCCGCCGCCTGGTTGGCGCCCTTGCCGCCTGCAGCCCGCAGCGCCGGACCGCCGAGGACGGTCTCGCCCGGACGCGGCAGGTGCGGCACGGGGACCAGGCAGTCGAGGTTCAGGCTGCCGAGGACGCAAAGGAGGGGTTCGTCCATGTTCTTCTCCTAATCCCGGCCGGCTTCGCCCTGCCGGTGGACCTGCGCCCAGACCTTTCGCCAGGCGTCCAGCCGGCGGGGGATCTGGCGCGCCTCGACGAGGTCGGCCATCAGGGTCGCGATCTCCCAGGGCCGGAGGGCCAGGTGGAAGCGGGTGACCGGCCCGGCGGCGCCGTCTTCGACGACGCCTTCCAGGGGTTCGAGGACCTCACCCAGAGGGGTCGTCCGCGCCGCCCGGGCGGCGGTCCCCGCCAGGCTCAGGACCGCTGCCACCGGCTCGGAACCCGCGTTCCAGATCCGCAGCACATGCGGGTCGCGGATGCCCGGGCCGTGGATGTCCCCCGCGATGCCTTCGGCGGCGTTGTGGTTGGCAGCGAGGCCGGCGAAGTGCCCGGGAAGGCCCTGCTGCAGGAGCCCTGGCTCCCGGTAGAGGGCGCTCAAGACGACGGACTCCGGCTCGACCGAGAGAAGGCCGAGGACCGGCGGCGCCGTTGCCTCGGAAGCGGAGCGCCCGGGGAGCGGCGGACGCTCCTCGGCGCGATCCAGGACGGTTTCGCGGAGCTCCCGGGCGCAATGCAGGCACCGGGCGTCCGTCCAGCCCCTGCCGTGGGGAACGAGCCAGATCCGGGCCTCGACCTCGAGGTGCGTGTTCTGTTCGTCCCAGGGGTCGCGTGCACAGAGGACCAGATCGAATCCGGCCTCCACGCGCAGGCCGAGCATGGAGCCGTCGTGGACGATCAGAACGCCCGAACCGTCCGCCGTCCTCAGGTCGGCGAAGGTGGAGGCGTGGAAGGGCCTCGGCACCGTCTCGAACCACTGCTCGCTCGTCATCCAGGGGCCGCTCGGATACTTGCGCGGGCGGTCGCGGCGGGCCTCCACGGCTTCCACCGAGAAGGGCTGGTCGGCGCGCAGGGCGTGGATCTCGAAACCGGCGCGCAGGGGCAGACGCAGGGCCGGGACGAGGCCGCCGTCGGGCGGCTCCAGGAAGGCGGCCCGCAGATGGAGTTCGGCGGCGCCGGGAAGGGGGCCGGGGAGGAGGGACCAGTCCAGGGTGAGGCCGGCTTCCTCCAGTGCACCCGCCAGGCGCGGCCCCGGGGGACCTTCCTCGATCCGCGCCTTCCACGGCAGGGGCAGGGTTTCGCCGCCGCGCTCAAAGCGGAGGCGGCCGAGGCGGAGACGCGGGCCGGCCTCGCCGGCGACCGCCAGGTCGTCTCCTGCCGTCTCCACGACCAGGCCGCCGGCCTCGAGGGCGGCGCCTCCTCCCTCCGGA
>JALUUN010000023.1 GCA_027021325.1 Planctomycetota bacterium | reverse complement strand
GAAAAGGGCGACCGGCGCAACTTCTAGCCGCCGCCCCGCCAGGCGGCGAGGATCTCCGAAGCCTCCCGGAGCCGCCCGCGGCAGGGCGGCCCCTGCCCGTGGGCCAGGGCGAGGGGTCGGCCGGCCGGATCCAGGGCGGCGAGGGTGGTGTTCACCGAGGCATGGCCGCCATCCACCTTCGCATGGCGGCACAGGGGGTCCCCGGGCGGCTCATGGCGGGCGAGCGCCGCCAGGGCACGGCGGCTCCAGCCCCGGCAGTCCTCCCCGCGGCGGGGCCGGAAGGCTTCGGGGGCCTCGCCGAGACCGCCCTGGTGGCGCAGGATCCAGGCTCCCGCCGGCACCTCCTGCGGAGGCCGGGGAAGCTCCCCTTCCGGCCCGTCCACGGTGAAGAGCCGGCGGCCGTCGCCCAGGAACAGGCGGAAGGCCCCGTGGCGACCGGCCGGAGCCCGCTCCGGGAGATCCGCGAGAGCAGCCTCCAGGGAACCGCCGCCCCGCAGGAGATCCAGGAGCAGGAGCCCGCGGGAGCGGGGCCCGGGACGGGCCCCGGGGTCACGGTTCACGAGGCCGGCGGCGAGGCCGGGGCGCAGGCCGAACCAGCTCCCTCCCGAGAGGGGCTCCCGGGCCGCGGCCACTCCGGGGGCGCCGGGCTCCAGGATCAGGCCGCCTCCGGTCCGGGCCGGATCCTCGTCCCGGACGAAGAGGACGGCCAGACCGGCGTCGGCCAGGATCCCGTGCAGGAGAAGAACCGAGCACACGGGCTCCATTAGAATCCCCCGGCGCTCCCCGCCCAAGGGAGCAGGCCATGGCCGAGAGACTCCAGACCCTGGCGGGAGGACAGCGGAACCCCTGGCTGCGGGCACCGGCCCTGGTCAGCAGCGGGTTCCTGGCCGCCATCGTCCTGGGCACCCTGCTCCTCGGCATGCCCGGAGCCGTGGCCGAGGAGCACCCGCCCTTGAGCCTGGTTCAGGCCCTCTTCACCGCCACCAGCGCGGTCTGCGTCACGGGCCTGACCGTGGTGGAGACCGGCACGGAGTTGAGCGGCTTCGGGCAGGCCGTGGTTCTGGTCCTCATCCAGCTCGGCGGCCTGGGCGTCATGACCCTGGCCTTCCTGGTCTTCGGGCGGTTGCGCAGCCGAATGCAGAAGGAGGCCGGCGAGGTCCTCGAGAGCTCCTGGGGCCAGGCGGTCTGGGGAGGATCCCCGGCGCGCACCCTGCGCCTTGTCCTGGGCGGCACCCTGCTCCTGGAAACCCTGGGGGCGGCCGCCCTCTGGATCGCCCTCCGGGAGGAGGACGGCGCCTTCGGGAAGGCCGTGTTCCTCTCCATCTCGGCTTTCTGCAACGCCGGCTTCGACACCCTCGGCGGCGCCCTCGGCGGGCGCTACTCGGGCGACTGGGCCGTCGGCCTGCCCCTGCTGCTGCTCTGGCTGCTCGGCGGCCTGGGCTTCCTCCTGCCGGCCGCCCTGGAAGCGCGGCGCCGCCGGGGCGGACGCCTGGCCCTCACGGCGCGCATGATCCTGATCGCCTCGGCGGTTCTCGTACCCGCCGGGGCCCTGCTCTTCTGGCTGTGCGAGCGGGACGGCCTGCTCGCCGGGCGGCGGCCCTCCGAGACCCTGCTCCTGGCCCTGTTCCAGGGGAACACGCCGCGAACCGCGGGATTCAGCATGGTGGACCTGGCGGCCGCCAGCCGCCTCACCCTCCTGACCCTCGTTCCCCTGATGCTCGTCGGCGGCAGCCCGGGCAGCACCGCCGGCGGCATGAAGACGGTCACGGTCTGGGTGTTCCTGGCCACGATCTGGACCCGGATGCAGGGCAAGGACGATGTGGTGATCCTGCGCTCCACCATCCCGGCCGAGATCGTCCGCCGCGCCTACCTGATCTGCGTCCTGATGATCCTCCTCCTGGCCCTCACCAGCTGGTCCCTGGCGGCGCTCGTGCCGCCGGAGCAGGCCTCCCTGGAGCAGCTGGTCTTCGAGGCTGCCAGCGCCCTGGGCACGGTCGGCCTCGGCACCGGGCTGACGCCGGAGCTCGGTGCGGCCCCCCTCCTGGTCCTGGTCTGCGCCATGCTCCTGGGACGTCTCGGCCCCCTGACCGCCGCCTACGCCCTGTTCTCGCGCCCGACGGGCCCGCACATCTACCATCCGCAGAGCGAGGTCTACGTCGGCTGACCCTCCCCCATGAAGAGCATCCTGGTCCTGGGACTCGGCAAGTTCGGCCGCCGCGTCGTCGACGGGCTTTCCCGGCGGCGGGGCGTGCGGGTCTTCGCCTTCGACCTCCAGAAGGATCTCGTAGACCGCATCATCGAGAAGGTCCATACGGCCGGGAGCGGCGATCTGGAGGAGCCCGAGATCCTCGAGGAGTTCCTCGAGGAGACCGGCGTCCCCGACGCCGCCGTCGTGTCCCTGGGCGAGAACATCAACGGCTCCATCCTGGTGTTCCTCGCCCTCCTCGAGCGCAAGGTCGGGGAGATCCTGATCAAGGCGACGGGCCCGAGTCACCGCCGCGTTCTCGAGGCCCTGATGCGGGCGCATCCCGGTCCCCGGGTCCAAATCCTGATCCCGGAGCTGGACGCCGCCGAACACACCGCCCGCGTGGTGGCCAGTGACTTCGTCGCGACGGACATCCAGCTCGGGGAAGGCTTCGGCATCCTGGAGGTCTCCTGCCCCGATGCCCTGTGCGGGAAGAGCCTGCGCGAGATCGATTTCCGCCGGCGCTTCGGACTCACGGTCGTGGGCTATCGGGAGCCCGACGCCAGGAGCGGGAAACCCACCGCACTCAAGGTACCGACGCCGGACACGGTGCTCCCGAAGGGAAGCCTGGTCATGCTGGTCGGGAATGAAGAGAATCTCAGGGCCCTGGAGCGGGAGTTCGGCGGAGGTGTGCGCGAGGTTTCCTGAGATCTCTGTCGAAGCCGCCGGCGGCGGGTGCCGCAGAGCAGGATGAGGATCGTCATCGCCGGCGACGACGAGGTGGCCCTGCGCCTCGCCGAGGCCCTCATGGAGGACCACGAGGTCTTCCTGATCTGCCCCGATCCGGGTGATCCGCGCATCGGCCGCCTGGAGGTGGAACCGGTCCAGGGCCGTCCCACCTCCTCCGAGATCCTGCGCCAGGCCCGCACCCACAAGGCCGGCCTCTTCATCGCCTGCAGTTCCCAGGACGAGATCAACCTCGTCAGCTGCGTCGCCGCCCGCCGGCTCGGGGCGGGCGAGACCGCCTGCTTTCTCTTCAGCCGCGACATCCAGACTTCCGCCGACGACCAGGCGGCCCTGGCCGAGGCTCTGGGGATCGACCACGTCATCCGGCCCGCGGAACAGCTGGCCGAGGAGATCCTGCGCATCATCACGGTGCCCGACGCCCTGGACGTGGAGAGCTTCGAGGGCGGCCGGGTTCGCCTGGTCCGCCACAAGGTCCAGGAGAACTCCCGGCTCACGACCGGCACCCTGCGCGAGATCGGTACCCCCAGGGGCGTGGTCCTGGTCATGGGGCGGCGTGGCGATCAGGTGTTCCTGCCCCGCGGAGACACCCGCTTCCTGGCCGGCGACGTGATCACCGCCATGGGCGGGCTCATTCCGCTCAACCGCTTCCGCTACCGTGCCCTGCGCGATCGGAGCCGTGGCGCCGCGCCGCGGCGGGCGACCGTGGTCGGCGGCGGAGTCGTCGGCAGCCAGGTCGCCCTGGGTCTCCAGCAGAGCGGCTGGGATGTGAAGGTCATCGAGGCCGACCGGCGGCGCTGCGAGGAGATCTCCGCGATCCTCGACTGTCTGGTCCTGCACGGCGACGGCGCCGATCTCGATCTGCTGCGCATGGAGTCCGTGGACGAAGACTCGGTGCTGGTCGCCGTGACCAGCAACGACGAGCGCAACCTCCTGGTCAGCCTTCTGGCCAAGCGGCAGCTCGGCATCCAGCGGATCATCACCCGAGCCGACCAGCCGGTGAACGAACGGCTCTTCGAGAAGGTCGGCATCGACGTCGTCCGGAGCGCCCGCGGCGCCGCCATCCAGGCTGTGGTTCACGGCGTGGTGCGCTCCCACGAAGGGCTGGTGGCCGAGGTGGAGCACGGCGACGCCGTGGTCCTGCGCATCCACGTGCCCGAAGGCTACCCGCGTACCCGCGTCAGCGACCTGGAGCCTCCCGGCTACGCCATCATCGGCTCCATCCTGCGCGGGCGGAAGGTGATCATCCCCCACGGCGGCAACTCCATCCAGGGAGGGGACCGGCTCCTGGTCTTCGCTCTGCGCCCCGACGAGGAGGCCGTGCGCCGCTACTTCGAAGCGTCCCCGGAGGGCTGAGGCCCCATGCGCCTGGTCCTCGTCTTCGGCGTCATCGGCAGGCTCGTCGAGATCTTCGCCTTGACCTTCCTGCCGCCAGCCGTCCTGGCCCTCGCCGACGGAGAGACCCGGAGCTTCCTGACCTTCGGCGGGACCGCCGCCGGCGCCTTCCTCCTCGGCCGCCTCTTCGGGCTGCGCCGGCCCCTTCCCCTGTTCCGGCGTGCGGAGGCCATCGCCGTGGTGGCCGGATCCTGGCTGGTCGTGGCCGCGATCTCCTCCGTTCCCTACGTCCTCGCCGGGCTCGATCCGGTGGACGCCTGGTTCGAGTC
>JALUUN010000022.1 GCA_027021325.1 Planctomycetota bacterium | reverse complement strand
AGGAGGGCGAGGTCTGCCCCGGGTCCGGCCAGGAACAGGAGCGGGCGTTCCTCCTCCGGGGGGACGGCGACACGGGCGCCTTCGGCGGAGCCGATGCGCTCGCCTTCCTGGACCAGGGAGTCCACGGAATCGCCGGGATCCTGGCGCGGGACCGCCGTGCAGGCCGGGAGGAGGAGAAGGGTCAGGGCCGGGAGCATGAGCCGAGCCTAGCCGGTCCCGGGAGGCGCTTCCGGTGCTACCGTGGATCCGTCATGGCCCGCTGCCTCCGTCTCCTTCCCTTCCTCCTCCTCGGGGCCGCCGTCCTGCCCGCCACGCTCTCGGCCCAGTGCCGGGATGGCTACTGGGAGCCGGGCTTCGACCACGACATGAGCGGCTTCCAGTACAGCCGAGGGGACCGCTTCATCGCCGTCCACGCGTCTCTGGTCCCCAAGGGCCCCCATCGCGGGGAGATCCTGGTCTGGAACTACTACGGCAACCAGCCCCAGACGCGCTGGATCCAGGCCTGGTCCCTGGTGGACGTCTCGGGGCCCGGGCCGGCTTCCTTCACCAATGGGGAACTCCTCCTGCCGGGCGGCGAGGGCGACCTCTTCTGCGCCGGCCACGCCTGGACCGCCGAGGGAGATCTCTTCGTTGCCGGAGGGACGATGATCTACGAGGAGGAGGGTCACCATGCCTGGATCGGCGGCCGCCTGGCCTTCCTCTACCGCCCGGACCAGGGGACGGACGGCGACTGGGAGCGGCAGCCGGACCTGCTCCTGCCCCGCTGGTACCCGACGGTCACCATGCTCGCCGACGGGCGCATGCTCGTCTCCGGCGGCCTCCTGAACGGGCAGACCATCTCCGACAACTACGAGGTCTTCGACCCCGCCACGGGCCTGTGGGAGGCGGTGCCGGGGGTCGGGCGGGTCTTCGATCCGCCGCCTGTGGGCACCCTGGACCTCTACCCGCGGATGCATCTCCTTTCCGACGGCACCGTCTTCCAGTCGGGCATGGCTCCCGAGGGCAACCTCCTCGACCACCTGGCCGGGCCGGGAACCTGGACCTTCCTGGACCGGCAGTGGATGGACTGGCGCAGCTACGGAACCTCGGTCCTCTATCCGGATCCCCGCAGCGGCCAGGACCTGGTCCTCGCCATTGGCGGGGAGGGCTTCTTGCAGGGGCACACGATCTGGCCCATGAACGACGTCAGCTACATCCTGCCCGGCTCCGCCTCCCCGCAGTGGCGCACGGGGCCGCCTCTGAACCACGCGCGCATGTTGCAGAACGCAGCGATCCTCCCGAACGGAGAGATCCTCGTGGTGGGCGGGCGCAGCAATCCCTGGTACCAGGCCGACGGGGAGTGGGTCCTGATCCCCGAGATCCTGGATCCGGAGACCGGAGTCTGGCGCGAGGCTGCCGCCCACGCCAGCCCGCGGGACTACCACTCGGTTCTTCTTCTCCTTCCCGACGGACGCGTGCTCGCGGCGGGCGGGGAAGCCCGGACCACCGATTACCAGATCTACGTCCCGGGTTATCTCGCCTGCGGCGCGCCGCGCCCGGAGATCCTGGGCCTGTCCTCGGACCTCTGGCTCTACGGGGAGAGCCCGAGCGTGGACTATGAGGACGCTTCGGCGGCGGATCCGGTGGCGCGAGCCGTGCTCCTGCGCCCGGGCTCGGCGACCCACCACTTCGACCAGGACCTCCGCTACCGTCCCCTGGAGATCCAGCTGCAGGGAAACGGCAGCCTGACGGTGCAGGTCCCGGCCAGCCCGGCGGCGCTGCCCCCGGGCTACTACATGCTGTTCCTGGTCAGCGAAGGGGGGATCCCCTCGGTGGCTGAATGGGTGCTGGTCCAGTAGCGCCCGGCCGGCGCTACATCACCTCTTCGATGCCGAGGGCGCCGAAGGCCTTGGCGCGGAAGTTCTCCCGGAACAGGTCACGGAGCTTCTCGGCCTGGCGGTCGTAGGCCTCCGGATCGCTCCAGGTGTTCCGCGGGTCCAGGATCTCGTCCGGAACGCCGGGGCAGGAGACGGGCATCCGCAGGCGGAAGACCGGATGCTCGCGATACTCCACCCGGCCCTCGTCGAGCTGCCCGTCGAGGGCGGCATCGAGGAGCGCCCGCGTGTGGCGGATGGAGATACGCTTGCCGGTGCCGTAGGGTCCTCCGGACCAGCCCGTGTTGAGAAGGATGCATCGGGTCTTGTGCTGGCGCATCTTGTCCGCCAGCCGCTCGGCGTAGACCGACGGGTGCCGGGCCATGAAGGGGGCGCCGAAGCAGGCGCTGAAAGCGGCCTTGGGCTCGGTGATACCGACCTCGGTGCCCGCGAGTTTGGCGGTGAAGCCGGAAACGAAGTGGTACATGACCTGCTTTTCGTCCAGGACCGAGACCGGCGGCAGAACGCCGAAGGCATCGGCGGTCAGAAGGACAATGGTCTCGGGGTGCGGTCCCCGGGCGTCGGGCATGACGTCGGGATTGCAGGTAAGGGGATAGGAGAAGCGGGTGTTCTCGGTGATGCTCCGGTCGCCCAGGTCGAGCTCCTGGGGGTCGGTTTCCTCCAGGGGCCGGCCCGGGAGCGGCGGCACGTTCTCGATCAGGGTGCCCGGCATACTCAGGGCAGCGGCGATCACCGGCTCTGCCTCCTTGTCCAGGTCGATGAGCTTGGCGTAGCAGCCGTCCTCGAGGTTGCTCACGCCCTCGCCGGTCCAGGCGTGCTCGTCGTCGCCGATGAGCTTGCGGTCCGGATCCGCGGAGAGGGTGGTCTTGCCGGTGCCGGAGAGGCCGAAGAGGATGGCGCAGTCGCCGCGCTGGCCGACATTGGCCGAGCAGTGCATGGACATCTCTCCCATGCCGGGGAGGATGAAGTTCATGACCGTGAACATGCTCTTCTTGACCACGCCGCAGTAGTCGGCGCGCCCGACGACCAGGACCAGACGGTTCTTGAAGTCCAGGATCACGGCGCGGGCCGAGCGCGTACCGTCGCGCTCAGGGACGGCGTGGAAGGACGGCACGTTGAGCATGGTCCAGCGCTTCCCGGCCTCGTCCTCGACGCCCTCGACGCCCTTGGGGAACATGTTGTGGCAGAAGAGGGAGTGGGTCGCGTATTCGCTGACCAGCCGGTAGGGACGGGCGTAGGCGGGGTCGTTCCCGCAGTAGACGTCCTTCACATAGAGATGACGGCCGCGCCCGTTCAGGTGCTCGACGACGCGCTGGAGCAACCCCTCGTACTTCGAGGGGTCGAACTTCTGGAAGTCGGCCTTCCACCAGACCTCGTCTTCGAGTTCGGGCCAGGCGACGCCGAAGGTGTCCTGGACCGGGCGGCCGGTGCAGGTCGGGTCGGTGTAGTAGACGAGCGGGCCCTTCAGGCCCAGGGCGGTGGCGTAGGCCTTGGGCTCGTCGTCCGGGCCGTCCGGGCGAATCCGGCCCCGGTCGTGCTCCAGGGCCTCCTGGAAGAGCTGCTCCTTGCTCAGGTTGATCCGGTAGGGGATGCCCCGGAGGCCCAGGAGCCTCTCCAGTTCGTCGGCGTGGTTGGAAGTCGCGGCGGGGGTGGTCATGACGGTCCTTTCGCTGGGGCCCGGACCGGCTCCCGGAAAGGGGGAGGCGGGCGGCGGAATCCCGCCATCCTAGCCCTGCGCCGCGGCTTTGGCATCCGGGCCGGTTCGGGCATTTTGTCTCCGAGGCATTGTCCGTCAAATATGAATGAGACTCGCGATTCTCAACATGCTCCTGCTGCCGGCCTTCTCCGCGCCGGGCGCCTGGGTCGTTCCAGCCCGTACATCCGGGAGCTTGTCTTCCCGGACACGAGGGCCGCCCGTAGCCAGCGCGCCAGCGAAGGCGTCTTCAGGATGGAAGCCGCGGCGGACGGCGCCGGCAGGAGTCTTCAGGGCAATGCGGGGGGCCGCAACCGGATGATTCCCGAGGTCTCGGTCCAGCGGGGCCCCCAGGGGGGTACCGGAGGTCATGGGCTTCCCACCTGCATGGACGCCCCGGGCGCTCCGGACCCTGGGTCGCCGGGCAGGCCCGTGGTGCTCCGGTAGGACCTTCTCCACTTCCGCGTGGATGGCTTGCGGGCCGCCTCCCCGGAAGGAGGCGGCCCGCATCGTTCTGGATGGGCGCGGGGCCTACCAGCGTTCGCGGCGGCCACCGCCGCCTCCGCCGAAGCCGCGGCCACCGCCGCCGCCGCCCCGGCTCTCCCGGGGGCGGGCCTCGTTCACTTTCAGGTCGCGGCCGTCGACCGCGTGTCCGTTGAGGGCCTCGATGGCCGTGTTGCCGGCCGCGTTGTCGTCCATCTCGACGAAACCGAAACCGCGGCTGCGGCCGGTCTCCCGGTCCAGGATGACGTTGGCGGACTTGACTTCGCCGTACTGTTCGAAGAGGGCACGGAGACTGAAGTCGTCCATGCTGTACGGCAGGTTTCCGACGTAGATGTTCATTCGAAGGTCGTCTTTCCGGGATCTGCGGTCTTCAGAATCCAACGATGCCCGATCCCGGCAAGACAGTCATCGGCGGCCCGCGGCCTTGAGTGGCAGCGCGGATTGGCAGGTATTCTATCGGCCCGTCCGTGCGGCGACTGAAGAATCCCGGGCTGGCGTGGATTCCCTCCTCCGGGCCTTTCGGA
>JALUUN010000021.1 GCA_027021325.1 Planctomycetota bacterium | reverse complement strand
CGACGTCCAGGACCGCGAAGTGCTCCTGCTTCTCGTCCACGGGCAGGGGCAGGGCCACGAGGAGGACGTCGGCCATGTAGGCCAGGCTGGTCTTCTCCGGGAGCAGCAGGCTCCCCTCGGCGAACTCGATGAGGCCGCGGCGCAGCTCCTGCGTCAGGCTCTCGACCTCCGCCGGCGCGGCGTCGCAGGGCTCCGGGCAGGAGACGATGCGCACCTTGCGGTACAGGCGATCCGAGGGGACTTCCTCGAGGATCTGCACCCGTTCCTGGCCCTGGACGAGAATGTTGCTCTTGCCCTCGCTGAGGGGGGTGACCTGCAGAACCCGGCCCAGGCCCGCCAGGGGATAGACCGGCGCCTTCTCGAAGTACCGGTCCTCCCAGCCGGGCTTCAGGAGCCCGAGGACGAGTTCCCGTTCGCCCGCCGACTCGAGATCTTCCACGAGCTGGCGGTAGCGCGGCTCGAAGATGTGCAGAGGCAGGACCGCGCTCGGGTAGAGCAGGATGTTCGGCAGCGGGAACAGGGGGACGATGCGTTCCGGTTCCATGGCAATGGGGCCGCGGGCCGGCCCGGGTGCGGCCCATCCCTCCTGTAGACGTCCCGCGAGGCGGGATGACGGCCTTTTCCCTCGGCGAACCTCCGTTCAGTCGCCAGCGGCGGCGAGCCGGAGCCCCTGGAGACGGAGCGCGAAGGCCTCCAGCGCCGCCCGGGCCTCGGCGGGATCCAGGCGGTAGTGGAGGTCTTCCGTGAGGTAGGTCCGCAGGAAGACCGGGTCGAGCCCGAGGGCGGCGGCATGTTCGGCGGCCAGGTGCTCTCGCTGGGGGAGCCCGGCCCGGGCGGCCTCCTCGAGGAGGGGCGCGGCCTCCTCGAGGGGGAAGTCCCGCCGGCCGATCCAGCCGGCGTACACAAAAGGAAGACGGGTAAGGCGATGCCAGGTTTCACCGAGATCCAGGATTCTCCAGTCCCGCCGCCGGGCGGCCTCCCGGAGCGCCGGGTCACCGATGCGCAGGACGGCATCGGCCCGCCAGGGATCCTCCTCCGCCGGATAGGCCCGGGGCCGGGCGCCCAGCTCCCGCAGGAGGATCCGCGCCAGGGCGGCGCCGGTCCGGCTGTCCGGGTCCACGGCCAGGCTCCGGACTCGGGAGGGTTCCTCCAGCCCCGGCCGCAGGAACAGGAGCACCGAGCGCACCGGGCCGCGGCTCGCCACCAGCGGCCCCTCGGTCCACAGCGGCAGCCCCTCCGGCGGCAGGGCCAGGATCGAACTGGCGAGCGCGATGTCCAGCTCCCCCCGGCGCAGTCCCCGGGCCAGGAGGGCCGGTGGTGCGCTGTGAAGCTCGACTCCCGGCCGCCGATCCAGTCCGGCGGTCAGGGGCCGCGCCACCAGCCAGGGCACGGTGCCGATGCGGAGGGTCCGGGCCACGCTCAGACCGGCAGGGGCTCGGGGGCGGGCGCCGGGTCGAAGGCGGGGTCACCGTCGCGGAAGTCGCGCAGGACCTCGTAGAGGGTGTTGCGTTCCACGGGGACGCGCCCGGCCTCGCGGATCAGGCGATGCAGGGCCGCCCGGTCCAGGCTCTCGGGCGTCTCGGCGCCGGCGTTGTGGTAGATCAGCTCCTGGGTCACCGTGCCGTCCAGGTCGTCGGCGCCCATGCCCAGGGCCAGCTGCGCCACCGGGATGCCGAGCATGATCCAGTAGGCCTTCACATGGGGCACGTTGTCCAGGAACAGGCGGCCGATGGCGATGGAGCGCAGCCGTTCCAGGGGCCCCGGATAGGGGAGATGGGCCAGGCCGGTATTCGCCGGATGGAAGGCCAGGGGGATGTAGGCCTGGAAACCGCCGGTCTCGTCCTGCAGGGCGCGCAGCCGCTCGAGGTGGTCCACCCGCTCCTCGAGGGTCTCGATCATGCCGTAGAGCAGGGTGCAGTTGGTCCGGAAGCCGGCGGCGTGGATCTCCCGCGCCAGCTCCAGCCAGCGTTCGGCACCCATCTTCAGGGGATAGAGCTCCTGCCGCACCCGCTCGCTGAAGACCTCGGCCCCGCCGCCCGGCAGACTGTCCAGGCCGGCCTCGCGCAGATCCTCCAGGACCTCGGGCAGGGGTCTGCGCGCCGTCTTCACGATCTGGTCGATCTCGACCATGGTGAAGGCCTTGACGTGGATGTCCGGCCGCGCCGCCTTCGCCGCCCGCAGGATGTCCAGGTAGTACTCGTAGGGCAGCGCCGGCCAGACGCCGGCGACCATGTGCACCTCGGTGGCCTCGGGATTGGCCCGGAGCAGGGTGTCGTGGATCTCCTCCGGGCTCATGCAGTAGGCGCCCTCGTCCTTCGGCCGCCTCTGGAAGGCGCAGAACTCACAGAACTTGTTGCACCAGTTCGTGTAGTTGATGTGGATGTTGACGTTGTAGAAGCAGACGTCGCCGTGCCGTCGCTCCCGGACCTCGTTGGCCAGGATCCCGAGGAGGGCGACGTCGTCCGAACGGTACATCGCCAGGGCGTCGGCGGCGTCCAGGCGAAGCCCCTGCCGGACCTTCTCCGGCAGGCCGGCCAGTCCGCTCCGGGCGGCGCGGGCCTCCAGGATCTCCAGGGGCAGGGGCGTCATCCGGGCCATGGCGGCATCTTAGGCCCGGCGCCCCGGCCTCTCGACGGCCTTCCTCCCGGGCCGGCCCGTGCACGCCGCCTCGATCCGCAGCAGAAGCCGCCTGCCGGTGAAGTCCCGGGCCCACGCCGGCCCCGGCCGGGCCGCCGGGCGGACCGGCTTCTCCTTCCCGGATCCCCTGCGCCTGGAACCCGTGGAAGGCCCGCGCGGCCTTCTCTTGCGTCTGGCCCCGCCTCCGACCCGGCGCCGCTGCGGCCGGGGCCGGCCTCCCGGAACCCGAACAGGCGGCCCTGGCCTTCTCCCCGGAGCTGCCCCGGACCCAGCGGGTCGGCGAGGAGGCCTGGGCCCGGCTGCGTTTTTTCCCACGAGACCGAGCAGGTGGAGCCGGCCTGGCTGGTGGCCGTCGAGAACGACTCCAAACCGCGAACGGCGGCCTTCGACATCCCCTCCGGCCGCCTTTCCGAGGCCCCGGCCGGATCGGAGCTGCCGAGGTCCTAGGATCGTGGCTCCCGTCACCCTGGTCCCCCCCTTTCCGAAGTCCCTCCCATGGCCTGGATCCGCAGCACCTCGAAGTCCGTCGAAGAAGTCGTCTCCGCCCTGGAGGAGGCGGTGCCCCGCCATGGCTTCGGCATCCTCCACACCTACTGCTTCCAGGAGACCCTGCGGTCCAAGGGCTTCGACCTCGCCCATCCCTGCCGCGTCCTGGAGATCTGCAGCCCCGCGCAGGCAGCCGAGGTCTTGCGCGCGGACATGAAGGTCGGCCTGGCCCTGCCCTGCCGGATCGCCGTGTTCGAGGACGAGGGCGGCACCCGGGTGGGCATGCTCGAGCCGACGGCGCTCCTGAAACTGGTCTCCAGCGCTCCCGCCGTGGCCGCGGCCGCCGAGGAGGTGGAGCGGCGCATGACGGCGATCCTCGAGGAGGTGCTTTGAGGGAGGAGCCGGATCCCGGCGGGGCGGCGCCGAACCCGCGCATCCTGCCCCTGGTCCAGGTCTTCTGCGCCGCGGCGGCGATGGGCCTGCTCGCTGCCGTCCTGCCGGGAGAAGGCTGGCGCCACCCCCTGCGCCTGCCGCTGGCCTTCCTGATCCTGGCCGCAGGCTTCACCTGTGCCTTCCTGGGTGTCCGCGCCTTTCGCCGGGCCGGCACGACCGTGGATCCGCGTCAGCCCTCGGCCGCGAGCACTCTCGTGACCCGTGGCATCTACCGGTTCAGCCGCAACCCGATGTACCTGGGCTTTCTCCTCGCCCTGGGCTCCTGGGCCCTCTTCCTGGGCCGCCTGGAGTCTCTCCTGGTCCTGCCCCTGTTCATCCTCTCCATGAACCGCCTGCAGATCCGGGCGGAGGAACGGGCCCTGCGTGCCCGCTTCGGGAGGGAGTGGGAGCGCTGGGCCGCCCGGGTGCCGCGCTGGTTCGGCTGGCCGGGCGGAAGGGGCGAGGGCCCCTGAGCGCTCCGGCCTGCCGCCTCCCTCAGCGGGCCAGTTCCAGGATCTCGCTCCGGGACCAGCCCTCGCGCAGGGCGTGCTCCACGACCTCGAGGTCCAGGATCAGGTCCTCCGGGCCGAGGCCGGGGATCTGCGCCGCACTGTAGTCCAGGACGAGGCCGCCGAGGAGGGTCAGGCCGTGAAGGTTCGGGTGCAGGTGGTCCTCCTGGAGCCAGGGGCCGGCTTCGGGGCCGGGGAGGTCGAGGAAGGCCGCGGGCGGCGGCTCGCCGGTCCCGGCCTGTGCGAGGATGGCGGGCAGCGGCAGGAGAATCCGCCCCGGCTGCGCCGCCGCCCAGGCGCGGAGGCGGCCGTTGGCCAGGGCCAGGATCCGCGGTTCGGGAACCTGCCGTGCGCGCAGCATGAGGCCGACGGCCGCCCGCATATCCGGGATCTCGCCCACGACCACCGGACAGGGAAAGCGCTCGAGAAGGGCCAGGCCCTGCTCCAGGCGGACCAGGCGCTGCACGCCCTGGACTCTGCTTCCGTAGAGCATCCAGAAGAGGAAGTCCACGGCCACGACCAGGGTCGGGTCTTTCTCCA
>JALUUN010000020.1 GCA_027021325.1 Planctomycetota bacterium | reverse complement strand
GACCTCCTTGCCGGCGAGGCGCACCACGGGCCGCGGGATCGGTGTCTCCGGATCGCTGGCCAGGATCCGCAGGCGGCGCACCGGGGTGGTCCCCTGGTCCACGGCCCCGAAGTAGAGGGTCTGTTCGGGCAGGTAGCGGACCGGACCGAGGACCGTGGCGTGGACCAGGAACTCCAGGCGGTGCCCGAGATCGGTCTCGCCGATCACTGCCCGGCGCAGGGTGCCCACGGGCACCTCCGGGGTCAGACGCACGACATAGGTCCGGACCAGTCCCCGGCCGCCGGGGCCGGGCTCGGTCTCGGGCAGTTCCACGATCTCGACGCCGTCCGGCTTCCAGCTCCAGCGCAGGACATGGAAGGGGTCCTTGCCGGTCACCCGCAAGCGGATCTCGGGCGGATCCTCGCCGTCCAGGTCCTTCCACAGGACCTCGCCGAAGAGGGCCTGGGGCGGATCCACCTGGAAGACGGGATGCACCATGGCCTTGAGATGCAGGGTCAGAGGCAGATTCGAGGCGCTGCCCCGGACCTCGATGCGGCTGGTCTTCAAGGCGCTGAAGGCCTTGCTCTCGAAGACCGCCCGCAGCACGCCGCGGCTCCCGGCCGGGATCCGGCGCCCCAGGGGCCAGGCCCGGCCGTCCACCTCCAGGTGGACATCGGTGCAGCCGCAGCTCGGCTCCAGCAGGGAGACGACCACGGGCCCGCCGACGACCTCGAAGGGGTAGGCCAGGGGATAGGTCCCCTGCTGGTAGACGTCGCCGAGGTCCACCTCGGTGTGTTCGAAGCGGATCTCCCCGGGGGGTTCGGTCTCCTGGGAAGAGAGGGAGGCCGCAGCCAGGAGGAAGAAGGCGGGAAGGAACCAGCTTCGTTTCATCCGGATTCTCCTGAGGATTCTCCAGCGCCGCCCCTCACCAGGGCGGTGATCTTCACTTCGCGCTCCAGACGGCGCTCCACGCCCTCGTCTTCATGCACGAGGTCGAGGAGCAGACGGCTGTAGAGCGGTCCCTCGGGCAGGTCCGCGGGGAACAGGACGTCGAAGGCGTAACGCCGCCCCTCTTCGACGACCAGCGGCTGGACCTCCAGCCCCTGGAATCCCTCCAGGCGCCAGCCTTCCAGGTGCAGCCGGCCGCGGCGGACGCCGGCCTCGATGCGCTCCCGGCGCTCCCGGCCAGCGGTGAGCCGGCCCAGGAGGAGGGCGAAGGGCTGTACGTAGAGGGTTCCGGCGTAATCGAAGCGCAGGCTCCAGGCGAAGCGCCAGCGCCGGTCCGAGGGCAGGCGCAGGACCGCGAGCTGCCGCCCCTCGGGCAGGGGCTGCTCGGGGTCGGCGGCCGGCAGGACCACGGTGATCTCCTGCTCCCGGGCCGGCTCCGGGGAGGGGACGCCCTCGACGCGCAGGCCGTAGGGCAGCGGCTGGTCCGGGGGCAGCAGGCGGAAGGGCTCCGGACCGCGCACCCGCAGCGGAATCCGCCGCTCCTCGGCCAGGTCCACGGACCCCAGGTCCAGGGCCGGCGGATCGGCCTCGAACCAGGGCTTGAGGAAGGAGCGGATCTCCAGGGTCGCCGGCAGCCCCGGGCCCTCGCCGCGGACCTCCAGGCTCACGTTCTTCTCGCCCAGGAAACCCGCGGTGTCGAAGAGCACGCGGATGCGGCCGCGGCTCCCCGGAGGAATCTCCTTGCCGAAGGGCCAGTCCCGGCCCTCCACCTGGAGGCGCCGCTCGGCGCAGCCGCAGGCGGAGCCGATGCCGTCGATACGCACCGGAACCTCGCGCACCTCGAAGGCGAAGTCCATGGTCCTCTGCTCGCCGGAGAAGAGCTGCCCGCAGAGGTTCACCGGTGCCGGGAAGACGATGCCGGCGGCCCCGGCCGGTGCCCCGCCGCAGCCGGCGAGCCCCGCCGCCAGGAAGACCGCGAGGGCAGGGGAGCGGAGCCGGGACCGAGGGTGTTGCCGCGCCATGGAGGACCCCCCAATATAGGCAGGTGCGGTTCCGGACGCTCTCGGCCCTGTTCCTCGGTCTGGCCGCCGCCTGTGCCTGTCCTCCCGAGGCGCGGCGGCTCGTGGAGACGCCGGACTTCTCCACCCCCGAGGCGGCAAGCCGCAGCTTCCTCGCCGCCCTCGGCTGCGACGACGCCGAGGCCGAGTACCGCTGCCTCGCGGACCGCTTCAAGGAGGAACTGGGGGCGGGTTTCGACGCCTGGCTCCTGGCTCGCCCGCGGCTGCGCGAGGAGGCCGGACCTGCCCTGGACCTCGCCTTCCAGGCCGAGTCCACCGGGCGCCGGGACCTGCCGCCCGAGGAGGGCCGCCGCCGCGTGCTCCTCTGGTGGGGCCGCGGCGAGACCCCCTACGTCGGTTTCGTCCTGGAGGAGCAGTACTGGTGGTCCCTGGAGACCCGGGACGGCCGCCGTTTCGACGACCTCCTCGCGGAGCCGCCGGCCCGGGCCCTCTCCTCCCCTGGCCGCGGGCGTCTCCTCCTCGGCCCCCTGGAGCTGCCCGTTCCGCGCTGGCTGCAGCCGGAGGCGGTCCGCTCCCTGACCCTGGGCACCGAGTGGCGAATCCGGGATCTCCTGCCGCCGCCGGAGCCCTGACCCTCCCCCCATCATGGCCTCCCCGAAGACCCGCAGCAGCTCCCGTACGCGCTTCGTCAGCCCCTTCGGCCTCGGCATGCCCCGGGGCTGGACCACGGACCGGAACCTCCTCGGAGGCAAGGGCGCGGGCCTCGCCGAGATGAGCCGCCTCGGCCTGCCCGTCCCGCCGGGCTTCACCCTCACCACCGAAGTCTGCGCCCGCGTCCTCCGGGACGGCGAGTATCCCGCCGGCCTCGAGGCGCAGGTGGAGAAGGCCCTGGCCCGGGTCGAGAAGGTCCTCGGACGCCGCTTCGGGGATCCGGAGAACCCGCTCCTGGTCTCGGTGCGTTCCGGCGCACGCGTGAGCATGCCCGGCATGATGGACACGGTCCTGAACCTGGGCCTGAACCACGAGACCGTAGAGGGCCTGGCCCGCGGAAGCGGCGACGAGCGCTTCGCCTGGGACTCCTACCGGCGTTTCGTGGCGATGTACGCCGACGTGGTCCTGGGGCTGGTGCGTCCCGACGACGACCCCTTCGAGGCCTTCCTGGATCGAGAGAAGCGCCGCCGGCGGGTCCGGAACGACCACGAACTCGACACCCGCAGCCTCCAGCGCATCGTCGAGGCCTCCCTGGCCTGGGTGCGCGATCGCTCGGGTCAGCCCTTCCCCTCGGATCCCCGGACCCAGCTCTGGGGCGCGATCGCCGCCGTCTTCCGTTCCTGGCAGAACGACCGCGCCATCGCCTACCGCCGCATGCACGCCATCCCCGACGACTGGGGCACCGCGGTCAACGTCCAGGCCATGGTCTTCGGCAACCTGGACCGCGATTCCGGGACCGGCGTCGCCTTCACCCGCAACCCGGCCACCGGAGCCCGGGAGTTCTACGGGGAGTTCCTCCTCCAGGCCCAGGGGGAGGATGTCGTCGCGGGGATCCGCACGCCCGAGCCCCTGAGCGCCCTGCGCGAGCGGATGCCGAAGGTCTTCCGCGAACTCGAGAAGGTGCGGCGCGTCCTGGAGGACCACTTCCGCGACATGCAGGACCTGGAGTTCACCATCGAGCGCGGGCGCCTGTTCCTCCTGCAGACCCGTGCCGGCAAGCGCACCGGCACCGCCGCCGTGCGCATCGCCACGGACATGGTCCGGGAACGCCGCATCAGCCCCGAGGAGGCGCTTCTGCGCATCGACCCGGACAGCATTACGCAACTTCTGAGCCCGGTCTTCGGCGGCGGCCAGAAGGAGGAGGCCGTGCAGGCCGGCCGCCTCCTCGGCCGCGGGCTCCCGGCCGGCCCCGGGGCAGCCAGCGGCCGCATCGTCTTCACCGCCGCCGAAGCCGTGAAGGAGGTGCGCGCCGGCCGCGGGCCGGTGATCCTGGTGCGCAACGAGACCTCGCCCGAGGACATCCGGGGCATGCAGGCCGCCAGCGGCATCCTCACCATCCGCGGCGGCATGACCTCCCACGCCGCCCTGGTCGCGCGGCAGATGGGCAAGGTCTGCGTGGTCGGATGCTCCGGCCTGCGGGCCGACCCCAGGCGGCGCCGCCTCCAGGCCGCCGGAGGTGTCCTCGGCGCCGGCGACTGGATCAGCCTCGACGGCAGCACCGGGGAGGTCCTCGAAGGCCACCTGGAGACGGCTCCCTCGGCGGTCCTGCGGGTCCTCCAGGGCGAGGCGCCGGCCACCCGCGACGGGGACGACGCCCGCTTCCGCCGGCTCCTCGGCTGGGCCGACCGGATACGCCGCCTGCGGGTCCGCGCCAACGCCGACCAGCCGGATCAGGCGGCTCTGGCCGTGGCCCTGGGTGCGGAGGGGATCGGCCTGTGCCGCACCGAGCACATGTTCTTCGGAGAGGGCAAGCTCGACGCGGTCCAGCGCATGATCCTCGCCGGCAGCGCCGAGGAACGCCGCGCCGCCCTGGAAACCATCCTGCCCCTGCAGCAGGCCGACTTCGAGGGCATCTTCCGGGCCATGGGCAGCCGGCCGGTGACCATCCGGACCCTGGACCCGCCGCTCCACGAGTTCCTCCCCCACGACGCCGCCGGCATGAAGGAGAT
>JALUUN010000019.1 GCA_027021325.1 Planctomycetota bacterium | reverse complement strand
TCCTGCGAGAAGGGATCCGGCGAGAAGGGTTCCTGCGAGAAGGCCGACACCGTGAGCGCACCCGCCAGCGAAGCCCGGGCCGCCTGCGCGAAGGCGGAGGTCGTCGTCCGGGCCCAGGAGCCGGGCTGCAGTGACGAGGACGCCGTTGCCGTGTTCCGCGTCGCCCGCCCCATCGAAGAAGATGCCGAGAGTGGGATCGCCTTCGAAGGAGAGGACGCCCGGGAGGGCGGGGACGACACCACCGTCGCCCTGGTGGAAGTGGCCGACGAGGCCGGCGAGATCCGTCCGGGCATGATCGTGGTCCGCATCGGGACCGCGGACGAGGAAGACGGCGGTGAGGGCTGCCAGGGCGGCTGCTGCCCCTGCGGCAAGGGCGGCGGCGGTCACGGGATGCGCCATCGCCGCCACAGCCGGTTCGGCGGCTGGCATCCGGAGATCCGCTTCCGCGGCATGCCGGGCATGGGCCACCGGGAGATCCTCCTCGACGGGAGCCGCTTCTTCGGCGGCTGCTGCGACCACGGCCCCGACGGCCACGGCCAAGACAGCGACCACGGCTCCGGCGACCACGGCTCCGGCGACCACGGCTCCGGCTCCGGCGGCCACGGCCACGGCTGCGGCGGCCACGGCTCCAACGGGCACCACTGCGGGGACCACCGCTCCAGCGGCCACGGCGGCATGCACATCGGCATCGGCTTCGGCGGCGGCCGCTGGATGAGGGACGGCAACCTGAAGGAGCTCCACGAGCACCTCATGGAGCGCTTCGGCCGTCACGGCAGCGTCCGGTTCTTCCACGACGAGGACGGCGACGAGCCCGGCTGCTGCGAGGAGAAGGAAGAAACCCGCCACTTCGCCACCGGCCTGTTCCGCGACGCCGACGAGGCCTGCGAGGAGGCCCGCCGCGATGAGGAGTGCGAGGAAGTCTTCGAGTGGACCGAACACGAAGGTTTCGAGTCCGAGGAGGAATACGAGGACATGGCCGAGGAGATCCTCGAGGAGATGGAGGAGCTGGAGATCCGTCTCCAGGAACTCTACGAGCGCCTCGAGCTTGTCGAGCGGCACCTCGCCGAGCGCGACCGCTGATCCGGTCCGGGACCGGACTTCCCGGGGGGCCGCCGACCGGCGGTCCCCCGGTTCCTTTTGCGCCCGCGGCGCCTAGACGAAGACCTCGCCCTCGGGGGCCTGGACCCCGGCGCGCTCCTCCAGGACCGGCTCCACCACCTCCTGGAGGTACTCCTCGACCTGCTCCGGGGCGCGGCCGACGAAGCGCGAAGGCTCCAGGAGTTCGTCGAGCCTCCCGGCCACGGCAGCGAAGGCCGGATCCTCGCGGATGCGCTCCAGCAGGTCGTTCTCGCCGCCTTCCTTGATCTGCCGCGCCGCCTCCTGGGCATGGACCCGGATGCGCTCGTGCAGGTCCTGGCGGTCGCCGCCCGCCTGGACCGCCGCCATGAGCAGGCTCTCGGTGGCGAGGAACGGGAGTTCCCGGCGCAGGTTGGCCTCGATGACCTTCGGCCAGGGCGTCATGCCCACCGCCACCTCCCGGGCCAGGAGCAGGATGGCGTCGGCCGCCAGGAAGCTCTCCGGCAGGGCCAGGCGCCGGTTCGCCGAGTCGTCCAGGGTCCGCTCCAGCCACTGCTGGGCGGCGGTCTGAGCGGCGTTCGGCGCCAGCTGGATGAGGTAGCGGGCGAGTGCACCGATCCGCTCGGAGCGCATCGGGTTGCGCTTGTAGGGCATGGCCGAGGAACCGATCTGCTTGCGGCCGAAGGGCTCCTCCAGTTCGCGGCGATGGGCCAGGAGCCGGAGGTCCACGGCGAAGCGCGCCGCCGAGACGCCGATCCCGCTCACCGTGTCCAGGACCCGGGTGTCCCACTTGCGCGGGTAGGTCTGGCCGCAGACCGGGACCACGCGCTCGAAGCCCATGCGCCCGGCGATGCGGCGATCCAGCTCGCGCACCTTCTCGTGGTCGCCGCCGAAGAGCTGCAGGTAGGAGGCCTGGGTGCCGGTCGTCCCCTTGGCGCCGCGAAAGGGAAAGACCTCCAGCAGGCGCTCGATCTCCTCCAGGTCCAGGAGGAAGTCCTGGAGCCAGAGCACCGCCCGCTTGCCGAGGGTGACGGGCTGCGCCGGCTGGAAGTGGGTGAAGCCGAGCGCCGGCAGGTCCTTCCAGCGGCGGGCGAAGTCCGCCAGCGCCCGCACCACCTCCAGGACGCGGGCGCGCAGGATGCGCAGGCCGTCGCGGATCAGGACCTGGTCGGCGCCGTCGGCCACATAGCAGGAGGTCGCCCCCAGGTGCAGGATCGGGCGCGCCCGCGGCGCCACCTCCCCGAAGGCATGGACATGGGCCATGACGTCGTGGCGCAGCTCGCGCTCGAGTTCGGCGACGCGCTCCAGGTCGATGCGGTCGCGGGCAGCGCGCATCTCCTCGAGGGCCTCCTCGGGGATGTCGAGACCGAGCTCCCGCTGGGTCTCGGCCAGGGCGATCCAGAGATCGCGCCAGACCCGGGCGCGGCGCCGGGCAGACCAGTTCGCCTGCATGGCCGGGCTGGCGTAGCGCTCGGCGAGGGGCGAGGCGTAGCGCTCGTCGGAAGCGGCGGGCGGGCTCATGGACGGAGGAAGGGTAGCGGCAGCGCTTCGGTGAGAGCCGGCACCAGGCCCCAGAGCAGGAGGAGAGCGGTCCCCAGGCCCAGGAGGTGTCCCCAGCCGAGGCCCTCCGGTCCGGCGGCCGCTTCGCGGGCCAGGAGCCAGGCCAGGCAGGCGCCGAGGAGGTCGGTCCCGAGATCCTGGAGGGAGCTGGTGCGGCCGGGGAGTCCGGCCTGGTGCCACTCGTCCAGGAAGCCGGCGGCCAGGACGAGGCCCAGGGCGAGCATCACCATCGCGGCCCTCCGCGGCGCCCCGACCCCGCCCAGGAGCAGGACGGCGGCGCCGAGGAAACCGTAGAGGGGTGCGTGCAGGAGGTTCAGGAGGTACTTGCGCGTGAAGCCTCCACCCCCGCCCGTGGACTCCAGGCTGGCCTCCACCAGGACCAGGGCCACCGCCGCAGCGAAAACCAGAAGACGCAGGGGCCGCGGCCGGCCCGCCAGCCAGGACCAGAGCCGGCTCACGCCTCCTCCTTGACCCGCAGGCGCACGCGGACCCCGCCCGAGGCCGTGCGCTCCACCTGGAGATCGCGGCTGCCCTCGAGAACCAGCCACAGGCCGCGGCCGCGTTCGCTCTCCGGCGAGGGAAGAACCCCGCTCGCGTCCAGGGCGAGCTGCAGGGCCTCGAGGTCCTCGTTGGCGGAGCACTCGACGCTCAGGTGGACGCCGCCCTCGTCCATGCCCACGGTCACCCGCAGCGGCTCCGGCCGGCGGCTGGCAGCGACGGCGTTGTGGGCCAGTTCGCTCAGGAGCAGCCCGGCACGGGCGACCAGCCCCTCGCCGGCGCCGCCCTGGCGCAGACGCTCCTGGACGCGGCGGCGCAGCTCGGGCAGGGCCTCCTCGGAACAGCGCGCCTCGAAGATCTCGGACCAGCTCACCCTCCCGGCTCCAGGTAGAAGGAGAGGTCCAGGGCCGGAGCCGAGTGGGTCAGGGCACCGACGCTCACCCGGTCCACCCCTGCATCCCGGAGTCCGGCCAGATTGTGGGGGCCGTAGCCGCCGCTCGCCTCCAGGACCGCCCGCGGGAAGCGCTCCCGGAGGCGCCGGACCGCCTCGCGCAGGGCCGGCAAGGAAAAGTTGTCCAGAAGGACGTAGTCCGCCCCGGCCTCGAGGGCGGTCTCGGCCTCTTCAAGGCTCCGTGCCTCGACGCCGAGGACGCGATCGGGCTCGGCCCGCCGCGCCTGCTCCACGGTCTCCCGCCAGGAGAGCCCGGAGAGGGCGAAGTGGTTCTCTTTCAGGAGCAGCTCCTCCTCCAGGTCGCGGCGCTGGCTGCGGCCGCCGCCGGCCCGGACCGCCGCCTTCTGGGCGTCGCGCAGGCCCGGCACGGTCTTGCGCGTGTCGAGGACCTGGACCGGTGCCGCCAGTTCGGAGAGCCGCCGGGCCAGGCTCGCCACCCCGCTCAGTTGCTGCAGGAAGTTGAGGGCGGTCCGCTCCGCGGCGAGCAGGCCCCGGGCCCGCCCGCGTACCGCGAGGACCTCCTGGTCCGGCTGCAGGGCCCCGCCCTCCCCGACGCTCCAGCGCAGCTCGGCCTCCGGATCGCAGGAGCGGAAGCAGGCCTCGGCCAGGGCGCAGCCGGCGAGGACCCCCTCCTCCCGGGCCAGGATGCGGCCGCAGGCACGGGCGTCTTCGGGCACCACGGCGAGGCTGGTGCGGTCCCGGTCCACGCGGTCCTCCGCCAGGGCACGGCGGACCAGCTCCTCCAGGGCGTCGTCGGTACGGGCGGATGCCGGGTCCAAGGCCGGCATTCTAGGGAGCCGGTCCCCCCGACCCGCGCCGCCGGTACCAGGCCTGGACCTCCCGGCGCGTGGTCATACCGACGCCGGGAATGCGGTCCAGGTTGGCCGGTCTCAGCGGCACCCCGAGGAAGGGGCGGCCCGCCACGACCCGCGCGGCGCGCTCGCCGCCGAGGCCCGGGAGCACGGCCAGGGCGGCGGCGCCGTCGTGCTGGAGGTCCGGAAGCCAGGAGGGCAGGCGCACGGGAT
>JALUUN010000018.1 GCA_027021325.1 Planctomycetota bacterium | reverse complement strand
CTTCGACGGGACGGGGCGCTCCCGGGGAGCGTCCGGCGCGGGCGGCACGGGGCGGGCGGAGTCCATGGCATCGGTTCCGTTCCGGGAAGCGGCCCATGATAGGCCGAAGGCCGGCCGGGGGGAGGCCTTCAGGCGCCCTGGGCGAGGGCCGCTTCGACCGCCTGCTCCAGGTCGGGCGTCCACTCGAGCTCGGCGGCGGCCAGGTTCTCGCGCAGCTGCTCCGGGCGGGTGGCGCCGACCAGGACCGAGGAAACGGCGGGATTCCGGAGGCACCAGGCCAGGGCCAGGCGGGCCAGGGGCAGGCCGGCACCCTGCGCGACCTCCTGCAGGGCCTCGATCCGTTCCCAGACCCCGGGTTCGGCCATCTCCTCGACCAGGAAGCGGCCGGTTCCCTCGGGGTCCGCGGCGCGGCTGCCTGGGGGCGGTGCCTGCCCGCGCCGGTACTTCCCGGTGAGGAGCCCCTGGGCCAGGGGCGACCAGACCAGGAGGCCGAGGCCGAGTTCCCGCGCCGCCGGGACCACCTCCTCCTCGATCTCGCGGTGGAGGAGGTTGTAGCGCGGCTGCTCGGAGGCCGGCCGGGGAACGCCCAGGCGGTCACAGAGGGTGCAGGCGCGGCGCAGCTGCTCGGCGCTCCAGCAGCTCGTACCCCAGTAGAGGATCCTGCCCTGGCGGATCAGGTCGCCGAGGGCGGCGATCGTCTCCTCCAGGGGGACCTCCGGATCGAAGCGGTGGCACTGGTAGAGGTCCAGATAGTCCACGCCCAGGCGGCGCAGGCTGGCGTGGCAGGACTCGAAGAGATGCTTGCGTCCGAGGCCGCGGTCGTTGGGGTCGTCGGACATGGGCCAGAAGGTCTTGGTGGCGAGGACCAGGGACTCGCGCTTCCGACCGCGAATCGCCCGCCCCAGGAGTTCCTCGGCCTGGCCGTAGTCGTAGATGTCGGCCGTGTCCAGGAGGTTCACGCCTTGGTCCAGGGCGAGGGCCACGAGCTCCCGGACGCCCTCCTCGCCGAGGCGCGAGAAGGTCATCCAGGAGCCGAGGGAGACGCTGGAGACGGTGAGGCCGGTGCGGCCGAGGCGGCGGTACTGCATGGCGGCGCGTCAGGGTACCTGCAGGGCCTGCTCGAGATCCTCCAGGAGGTCCCCGGCGTCCTCGATGCCCACGGCGAGGCGCAGCGTGCCCGGGTGGATGCCGACCGTGGCGCGCTCTTCCGGGCTCAGGCCGGCGTGGGAGGTGTTGGACGGCAGGGACACCAGGCTCTCCACGCCGCCGAGGCTCGTGGCCAGGGTCCAGAGACGGCAGGCGGCGGCCACGCGCAGGGCGGCTTCGTCGTCGCCGTCCAGACGGAAGGAGACCACGGCGCCGGGGCCCTGCGGCAGCAGGCGCCGGGCGCGCTCGTAGTGGGGGTGGCCCGGGAGGCCGGGCCAGTGCACCGTGCGGACGCGCGGATGCTCCTGGAGGAAGGCGGCGACGCGTCCGGCATTCTCCACCGCCCGCTCGACCCGCAGGTGCAGGGTCTTGAGCCCGCGGCCCAGGCGGGCGGCCGCCGCCGGGTCCAGGCAGGCGCCGGCGACGCGCAGGTGGTCCCAGACCGCCTCGACCAGGTCCTCGGGTCCGGCTACGACCCCGGCGATCAGGTCGCTGTGGCCGTTCAAGGACTTCGAGGCGGAGTGCAGCACCAGGTCGGCGCCGAGTTCCAGGGGGCGCTGCAGGACCGGCGAGGCGAAGGTGGCATCCACGGCGAGGCGGGCGCCGGCGGCGTGGGCGAGACCGGCGAGCTCCGGCAGGTCGGCGACCTGGTTCAGGGGGTTGCCCAGGGACTCGGCGAGGATCCAGGCCACGGGGCCTTCCTCGAGGGCGCGGGCGACGGTCGCGGGCTCGAGGTCGGGGAGGAAGGTCACCCGGCGGCCGGCTTCCCGGGCGGGGCCGCGGAGGAAGGCGGTGGTCGTCCCGTAGCCGCCGAGGGCGGCCAGGATCCGCTCCCCGGGCCGGGTCAGGGCCAGGAGGGCGGAGCCGAGGGCGGCCATGCCGCTCGCGGCCAGGAGGGCGTCCTCGGCCCCCTCCAGGCGGGCGAGCTGGCGCTCCACCGCCCAGACCGTCGGGTTGCCGTAGCGGGAGTAGAGGAGAACGCGCCGCGGCTTCCGGCCCTGCGGGGCGAGGTCCAGGGCCGGTTCCAGGCGGAAGGTGGCACCCGGGTGGACCGGGAGGACCAGGTCCGGACCCTCCCCGGGCGAGGCTCCGTGAACGCAAAGGGTTGCCGGACGGGGCTCAAGCATGACTCCGACTCTGTCCGATCCAGGGATCCGGGTCCAGGGGAGGCGCTGCCTTCCCGGGCCGGCGCCGGGCGGGAATAGACTGGGAACCCGGGCGGAAGCGCCTGCGTCCCCCCCGGTCCCTCCCCTCCCTCCCCCGCCGGCCGGAAGGCCCGGGTCCCTCCCCCCCACAGGGTGGCGCCATGCCCTACGCACTCCTCCTGTCCCTGGTCCTCGCTCCCTCCTCCCCGCCTCAGGAGCCGGCCGCCGTCCGGCCTCCCGAGGGACCGGAGAGCCCCGTGGCCGCGGCGCCGGCGGTGCCGGATCCTGCCCCGCCCCCGGCCCCTCCGGCTCCCGAGCCCGCCCCCGAGGCGGATGCGGAGTCCGCCGGGGAGCCGGCGCCGGCCGAGCCGGGCCCTCTTGCGGTCTTCCGCGCCGCCGACGAGGTCCAGGAACCCTTCCGCAGCGCCCCCGAACCCGAAGAGGAGCGCCCCTGGTACGAGAGCGTGAACCTCGGCCTGACCCTGGATCTGATCACCGAGCTTTCCGAGGTCGAGGAGAGCCACAACCGCTTCAATACGGCCCGCGCCCGCAGCGTCCAGTTCCAGGCCGACTCCGTTCTCGAGGACTTCGGCCGGGCCTACGCCACCCTGGATGTCTCCGATGGCGGCGATGGCTCCGACCTGATCCTGCGCGAAGCAGCGATCTGGATCGACTACCTTCCGGGCAACTTCACCTTCCGCACCGGCAAGTACTTCTCCGATCTCGGCGCCTGGAACGGGGTCCTTCCTTCAGAGTTCCCCGCTCCCAACCTCGATGGCGTGCGCAAGGAGTACCTGGGCGGGAACCTGAGCGCCTCCGGCTGTGAACTGCACCACTACTTCGATTTCGGCGCCGACCGCCTGCGCTGGTCCGTCGGCATCGCCACCGATCTCCAGGGGCAGGACCTGGACGCCCCGGGCAACGGCCTCCAGGATCCCGAGTTCGGGACCCAGCCCTTCGGGCGTCGCGGCATCGCCAACTGGGCCGGCACGGCTCGTGTCGCCTGGATGCGCGAGTTCTCTTCCCACAGCCGCGGCACCCTGGGTGGAAGCTTTCTCTACACGCCGGAACGCACGACCTTCACTTTCGTGAACCCCGACGGTGTGCTCGGGACCGCCGATGACCAGACCCTGCGCGACGAGCTGCGTCAGGCCCTGGTCGGCATGGACCTCAGCCTGCAGTACGACGACCCCGACGGCAGTGGCTGGGACCGCTTCGCGGTCGAGGTCTGGCACGACAACTCCCAGTTCCGCAGCCCGTCCAGCGGCGCCCTGAAGATGGACGGCTCCACCGGTTACTGGGGTCTCTACGAGCACGCCTTCGACGACTTCTGGTCGGCCGGCGCCCTGAGCTCCTGGTACCAGCGCCGCGGCCTCGACATGCAGGACGAAGGCAGCCACTACTCGGCCTTCGTCGCCTACCGCTTCACCGAGAAGAACCGGGTGAACCTCTTCTTCACCCACACGAACCCCGGCTTCGGGATCGAGAAGTTCTTCACAGTGGGGGCGCAGTGGGTGGTGGATCTGGGCGCGCCGCGCCGGGCCGCGGCCCTGCGCTGGGGACCGCCGCCGGCGCCCGCGGGGCGGCCGGACTGAGGTCGGGCGGGCTTCAGGCCTGCTTCCGGAACAGCCCCTGCAGGGCGAGGCGCGCCGGCAGCGGCCCGTCCGTCGCCGGCGGGGCCAGGGATTCGGGGCCGATCCAGAGCGGCCCTTCCTCGGGCCGGGCGGGCAGCCGGCCGTGGGAGCCCCGTACCGGAGAGGGATCCAGGGGGATCAGGTCGAGGACGCTCCGGAAGCCGAGGCGGCGCGCCAGGAGCTTGCGTGCCAGCCGCAGGCGCGGGAAGCGCAGGGCGGGATCCAGGAACAGCTCGCAGGGGTCGTAGCCCGGCTTGCGGTGGATGTCGACCGTGCGCGCGAAGTCGGGTTCGGCGGCGGGATCGGTCCAGTAGTAGTACGTGAACCAGGCGTCCCGCTCGGCGACCGCCACGAGATCGCCGGAGTTGGGATGGTCGAGTCCGAGCTCGGCCTGGGCCGCGCGGTCGAGCACCGCTTCCACCCCGGGTAGCCCCTCGATCGCCTCGCGCGCCGCCGCCCTATCCTCCGGATCCCGGCAGTAGACGTGGGCGACCTGGTGGTCGGCCAGGGCGAAGGCGCGCGAGGCGTACACGTCGAGCACCTCGCCCAGGGGACCGCCCCGCGCCCGGAGCAGGCCCGCCTCGCGCAGGGCGCGGTTGACGTGCACCGGCCGGGAACACTCCAGGATCCCGTACTCGCTGACCGCGACCACCGCCGCCCCGATCTGCTCGGCCGCGAGCATCAGCT
>JALUUN010000017.1 GCA_027021325.1 Planctomycetota bacterium | reverse complement strand
GTCGGCACCTTCGCCGCTTTTGTCTTCGCCGACGCCCTGACCCTGCCCTGGATGGCCACGATCCTCCTGATCTTCGCCATCGCCACGGTCAAGGTCTCCCTGGTCGCGCTCTTCTTCATGCACCTGAAGTGGGAGCAGAACTGGAAGTTCATCCTGACCATCCCGCCGCTCTTCCTGTTCCTGGCCTACCTCCTGGCCCTGGTGCCGGACATCGCCGGTTTCGGGGTGCCGCCTCTCGATCCCTCCGGGACCGCCCTCCTCAACTGAATCCGGGAGAACGGGCGGAATCCGCGGCTTGCGGGCGGCCGTCCCGGACCGGACGGCCGCCCGCCTTCCGTCTCCCCTCCGGTCCGGATTCCGTAGAGCCATGTCCCTCCTCCGCATCCGCGACGCCAGCAAGCGCTACGGCGAGATCCTGGCCCTGGACCGGGTTTCCTTCGATCTGGAGTCCGGCGAGATCCTGGCCCTCCTCGGGCCCAACGGCTCCGGCAAGAGCACGCTGATGCGCTGTCTCGTCACCCTGGAGCGTCTCGACTCCGGCAGCATCACCCTGGCGGAGGTGGAGGTCCAGGCGGATCCAGCAGCCGCCCGCGGGCACCTGGGCTACGCCGGCCAGGACATGGCCCTGGACAAGGTCCTGACCGGCCGCGAGTTCCTCCGCTTCCAGGCCGGCATCGTCCACCTGCCCCGGACCGAGATCGCCGGCCGCGTGGACGAGATGCTGCGCCGATTCGAGCTCGAGGACGCCGCCGACCGCCTCTGCGAAGGCTATTCGGGGGGCATGCGCCGGCGCCTCGATCTGGCGGCGAGCCTCATGCACCGCCCGCGCCTCGTGGTCCTGGACGAGCCCTCCGCCGGCCTGGATTGGGAGGCACGCCGGCGTCTCTGGCAGACCCTGGAGGAGTTGCGCCGCGAGGGCACCAGCCTGCTCCTCGCCACCCACGACTTCGAGGAAGCCGACCTCCTCGCCGACCGTGTGGTTCTGATGAGCCGCGGCAGGGTGGCCGGGCAGGGCACGCCGGCGGAACTGCGGCGGGAACTCGGCGACTGGATCCTGGTCCTGGCCCTCCACGAACACCCGACCCCGGGCGACCACGAGCAGCTCGCGGCCCTGGGCGAGGCTCTCGGCGGCCGTCCCCTGCCGCCGGATCCGCACCGCCCCGAACTCAGCCTCGCCGTCCAGGGCGAAGGCGGGGACGAAGGCGCCCGCACCTGGTCCGGCCGGGTCCACGACCTGGCCCGGGAACAGGGCTTGAGCCTGTTCTCCCTGACGGTCCGGCGTCCGACCCTGCAGGACGTCTACCGGTCTGCCACCGGCGAGCCTGTGGAGGTGGAGTCATGAGTTCTCCCTTCTGGCAGGAGACCCGGACCCAGACCTGGCGCTGGTTCCTCCACAGCCGGCGGCGGCCGGTGGTCGTCGTCAGCGGACTCATGCAGCCCCTGATCTGGATGGCCCTGTTCGTCCTGGTCTTCCGCAACAGCATGGGCGAGGTCCTCGGCCAGGGGCGCGACTACCTCGACTTCGTCACCCCCGGAGCGCTCCTCTTCACCGCCTTCAACGCTTCTCTGAACGCCGGTATTCCGATCCTCTTCGACCGCGAACTCGGCTTCCTGGACCGGCTGCGCGTCGCCCCCCTGGCGGACCGCTTCAGCATCGTCCTGGCCAGCGCCATTCACATCTGCGCCATCACCTTCCTCCAGTGCCTGGTGATCGTCGCGGTCAGCGCGCTCCTCGGAGTCTCCTTCCACGGCGGCGCCGCTGGCGCCCTCCTGGGACTGGCGGTCCTGGCCCTGGTCATCCTCGGCTTCACCAGCGTCAGCCTGGCCCTGGCCTTCCAGTTCCGCCGCCACTTCGAGATGCTGGCGGTGGTGATGATCGTCACCCTGCCCCTCATCTTTCTGAGCAGCGCCTTTGCACCCCTGGACCGCCTGCCGGAACTGCTGCAGAACCTGGTCCTCCTGAATCCGATCACCCTGGCCATCGAGCCCCTGCGGCTGGTGTACACGACCCCGGACTGGAGCCTGTCCTCGCCCCTCGCCCGCTGCTGGCTGGGGGAAGTGACCGGCTGGCACTGCCTCGCGGGCCTGGTCCTCTTCGACCTCCTGGCCGGTCTGCGCGCGCGCCGGGTGCTGATCCGCAAACTCGCCTGAGAAAAGCGGAAGCCCTTTCCCGGATCGGCAGCTCCGCCTGCGCCCGGGAATCCGGAGTCAAGCCCTGCTCGCCACCGGGCCGATGGAACCGGGATGGATCCCGGAGAGGCCGTCCCCACCGCGCGCCCCGGCCGCCCGTCCCCCGTCCGCCTGCGTCTCCTGATCCTGGCGGGCCTCGGGATCGTCGTCTGGTACCTGGGCTGGTGGTTCGAGGACAACCGCGTCGCTTCGCCCTGGCTCGTCGCCGGGCTTCTGGCCGCGGCGGTGTACCACTGGTGCCAGCTGCTCCTGGCCTGGCTCCTCTACGCTCGCGCCCGCCGGCGCCCCGATCCGCCTCCCCCGTCCCGGGCTCTGAGCGTGGACGTCTTCGTCTGCGCCTGCGGCGAGGATCCGGCCCTGGTCCTGGACACGCTGGCCGCAGCCGTGCGCATGCGCGGGCCGCATCGCACCTGGCTCCTCGACGACAGCCGGGATCCCCGCCTCGCCCGGGGCGCGGCCGAACTCGGCGCCGGCTACCTCACTCGCGAGGGCAACCGGGACGCCAAGGCCGGCAACGTCAACGAGGCCCTGAAGAGGACCCGGGGCGACATCCTCGTTCTCTTCGACGCCGACCACCGCCCGGAACCGGCGTTCCTGGAGCGGAGCCTGGGCTGGTTCCGGAATCCCGAGGTCGGCTTCGTCCAGGTCATGCTCGACTTCTCCAATGAGGACGAAAGCGCCGTGGCGCGGGGCTCTGCCGGCAGCGCCGAGGACTTCTACGCCGCGACCTCCATGGGGATGGACCGGCTGGGCTGCGCCACTCTGGTCGGCAGCAATGCCCTGATCCGCCGTTCGGCCCTCGAGTCCATCGGCGGCTACCGGCCCGGCCTCGCCGAGGACCTCTGTACCTCCGTCCACCTGCACGCCGCGGGCTGGAAATCCGTGTACGTGGCCGAGCCCCTGGCGCCCGGCCTGACACCTGCCGAACTCCCGACCTGGTTCCGCCAGCAACTGAAGTGGTCCCGCGGCGTCTTCGAGGTCCTGCTCCGGGACCTGCCCCGCCTGTGGCGGCGCCTCCGACCGGGGCAGCGCCTCTCCTATCTGGTGCGCTGCACCTACTACTGGGTGGGGCTCCTCGTCGCCGTCCACCTGCTCTTCTCCATCCTCTACCTCCTGGCCGGCGAACGGGTCGCCACCCTCCGCCTCGAGGGCTACTACGGCCGCTTCCTGGCCCTCCTGGGCATCACGGTCCTGATCCGCCAGGAAGCTCTCCGCGTCCACGGCGCCCGGCGCCGATGGCGCCTGCGCCCGGAGCCCTTCCTTCTCGTCGCTGCCACCTGGCCGGTGTACCTGGCGGGCTGGCTCCTCGCCTTGTTGCGGGTCCCGGTGGGCTGGAAGCCGACCCTCGCCGTCCGCGGCCAGGGCCCGCGCCTCCTTTCCCTCCTGCCGCAGGGAGTCGTCCTCGGCCTGCTCCTCGCCGGCATCGTCTGGAGTCTCGGCTTCGACCCCATGCCCGCTCACCGCGGCATGATCCCCTTCGCCCTCGCCCAGACCTCGGCCGAGGCCTTCCTCATCGTCCTCGCCCTGCGCGAACGGCGCAGGGCCGCGGCCCGGGTCCATGCCTTGCCCTCCGGACCGAGCGGATTCCTGCCCCGGGCAGCCTGAGCCCCTGGGCCGGCGTCTGCTCCTCCTGGGCACGCCCGTCCTCCTTGCGGCCCTGGGCTCGAACCCGTGGCTGGCGCCGGAGGTCTTCGACAATGCCCTCTATCTCGAAGCCGGCCGAAGCCTGGCCGAGGGCCGGGGCTACACCTTCAACGGCATCCCCGTCACCGACTGGCCGCCCGGTTTTCCCCTGCTCCTGGCCCTGGCCAGGCTCCTCGGCCTCCCTGGCGTCCTCGGCGGCCGCCTCGTGGTCCTGACCTCCATGCTCGGAGCTCTGCTCCTCCTGGAGCGGCTCCTCCGGCGCGAAGGCCACTCCGCTCCGGCCCTGGTCGCCGGCCTCACCGGCCTGCTCCCGACATCCTTCCTGGCGGCGACGCGGCTTCTCGCCGAATGGCCCTTCCTTCTCGGACTCAGCACCAGCCTCCTGCTCCTGGGAAGCCTCCGAAGCGAGGACCGGGGATGGTGGATCCGCGGCGCCCTGGCCGGCCTGGCGGTGGCTGCCACCACCCTCCTCCGCTATCCGGGCATCGTCCTGCTGGCGGTCCCGGCGGCGGAGGTGCTCGGCGCTCTCCGGCGGCCTCGACCCTCCACCACGCTGTTGCGGCGCCTGCGTGCCCCGCTGCTCAGCTGCGCCGCGGCCGCCCTGGCCCTCGCCCCCTGGCTTCTCTGGCTCCACCGGGCCCGCGCCGCCGGGCCTCCGGCCGGGACCTATCAGGGACTCCTCTCCCTCGCCGTTGAGGACCTGGCGAAGGCGGACGACGGCCTGCCGCCGGTCGTCGCCGCCCTGGCCGACCGCGGCGAGGACCTCCTCGACACCCTGTCCGAGGTTCTGCTCCAGGCGGAGAACCTGGAGGACGCCAGCG
>JALUUN010000016.1 GCA_027021325.1 Planctomycetota bacterium | reverse complement strand
TTCCGGCCACCAGATCGAGGGCGTCGTCCCAGGAGATCCGGACGAGGCGGCCGTCCTTGCGCAGCAGAGGGTGAAGCAGCCGGTCCTTGCCGCTCAGGGCCAGGGGCGCGTGATAGCCCTTGACGCAGAGCAGGCCCTTGTTGACCGGATTGGCCTCGTCGCCGCGCACCGCCACGGCCTTGCCGTCACGGATCCCGACCTCGACACCACAGCCGGTTCCGCAGAAGCGGCACGGGGCCTTGTGCCATTCCAGATCGGCCGGCGGGTCCAGGAATCCGAGTTCCCGGAGTCTCGCCGCCTCGGCCAGATCCCGGGGGCTGAAGGCTGCCAGACCGCACAGCGCGCCGGCCCCCTGGAGGAATCCACGGCGCGGCAGCCGCCCGGTCTCCGCCGCCATCATGTCGGCACGGCTCATCGCGCTCCCTCTCCGCTCTGGATCCACTGGTGCTCGGGCCGGGCCAGGAGGCCCTCCAGCCAGGCCGAGATCTCGGCGGCCTCCTCACGCTTGCCCTCGGGCGCGTGCTCCAGGATCTCCCGCGCCTGCGGGATCAGCTCCAGGTAGAAGCGCTCGGCGACCTCGTACATCCCATGCCACTGGGCGTAGTCCGGGGCCATCATCGAGGCACCATGGCGGGCACGCCGGCCCTCGTGGTGCCAGAGGTAGAACCAGGTCCACTCGATCTCCTCGTCGAAATTCGGCTTGCTGATGAGACCGGCGCCCTTCAGGCGCTTCATCAGCTCCTGGCCGGGCTTGGCGAACTTCTCGTTGTACAGGACGATGAAGTCGTCGTATTGCTTGTAGAAGGACCCGATGTAGTCGCTCGTGTGGCAGACCGCGCAGACGTTCTGCATGCGGGCGCGCTTGGCCTCGGCGGTGTCGGCGACCAGCTTCGCCCGCTTCGCCGGGTCGGTTTCCTTGACCACTACGTGGTTGATGTCGGTGTCCATTCGCAGGCTCACCGGCGGACGGTTGGTCCAGGAGATGCGTTCTCCTGGGTCGTGGGTGATGCGACCGCCGTTGTTGACGTTCCCCGACATGTGGCAGGTGGCGCAGGTCGGCGCCTGCGTGTAGTCCTCGCCCAGGATCCAGGTGTCAGCCTCCAGGTTCATGTGCTCGCGCAGGTCCCGGTAGGCGATGCCGTGCTTGGACTCCTCGTAGATCTCCTTCTGCGGGTGATCCGGCCCCAGGTGGCACTTGCCGCAGTTCTCAGGCTGGCGGGCCCGCCGCGGGCTGAAGTCGTGGCGGCTGTGGCAGGCGCTGCAGGAGCCGCGGCTGCCATCCAGGTTGATGCGGCCGATGCCTGTGTTCGGCCAGGTGGCCGGGTGGTACCTGGGCTTGCCCTGGCTGTCCTTGACCACCTTGGCCAGGGCGTCGAGATTCGTCGGCTGGCCGTTCTCGTCCGGCTGCAGGTCGTCCAGGGTGATGCGGCCGCCATCCGAGGACAGAAGCGCCACCTTGCTGCCGTGGCACTGCTGGCAACCGGTGGCTGCGGAGGCCAGGCCGTTGACCTCGTTGACAGCGAAACCCGGCGTCGGGCCGTGGGGCTGGAAGGGAACGCGGCTTCCCTCCACCACCTCGGCCAGATAGTTGTCCAGACTGGCCAGGATGTTCCCGGCCTTGGAATGGTGGCTGCGCTCGAACTCCCCGGCTTCGACCGTGTGGCAGCGCGCACAGTCCATGGGCGTGACCACGGTTGCGATGATCTTGCCGTAGTGGTCGAAGGAGTCGGCGTCCTTGCGGTCGGCCTCATGACACTCATAGCAGCCGATGCCCGAGCGCGCATGGGTGCTGCCCTTCCATTGCTCGACGATGCCCGGCGTGTTGTCCGAGTGGCAGGCCACGCACTGCTCGCTGCTCGCGGGAACGGCCACCGGCGCCTCTGCCAGACCCGCCTCGGCTCGACGGCGTGTCACCTCCTCGTACTGAACGAAGAGCAGCGAGCACAGGAAGGCCGCCGCCAGGACCGTGATGAGGAGCTTCTTGAACTGGAGGCTCATGTCAGGAACGGGAGTGAAGGGTCAATGGGCGACAGCGGCCTCCCACACGGTCAGGCCGATGATCGTGAGCGCCCCGGCGGTTCCCACCCAGACGCTGAACTCGCTGCCCGGCCAGCGGCGCCGGATCCAGGCGTCGATGAAGGGCCACAGGAACATCACGAAGAGGATGAAGCCCATGCTCAGCACCGCGACGGTCGCGCTGAAGAGCTTCAGCCAGCGGAAGGCCACGTAGAAGAACCACTCCGGCTTGATGATCTCCGGCGTGGTCAGGGGATCGGCCTTCGGGCCCATGGTGACCGGCAGGGCGGTCGCCAGAACGCTCAGGAGAACCATCAGAACCAAGCCGATGGCAAGCTCGGTCAGGAAATGGTCCGGGAAGAAATTGAAGAACTTCGGCTCGGAAGGCCCTTCGTCTTCGAAGTGGAACTCCGTCACTCCCTGCAGCCGGATCAAGGTGATGTGCAGGAACAGCAGCAGGCCGATGGTGACCGGAAGGACCGCAGCGTGGAGCAGGAAGAAACGGCTCAACGTGTGCTCGTTGTAGGCATCCCCCGCCAGGAGCAGCCGCTTCATGTGCGCGCCGACGAAGGGGACCGTGTCGGTGATGTTGGCACCGACGGTCGCGCCCCAGTAGCTGAGCTGCTCGAAAACGAGGCTATAGCCGGTGAAGCCGGTCAGCAGCACGGTCACCAGCAGGCACATCCCGACCATCCAGTTGAGTTCCCGCGGCTTGCGGTAGGCGCCGGTGAAGAAGACCCGCATCTGGTGCAGGATCATGGAAGCGATCATCAGGGTCGCCGCCCACTTGTGGATGCCGCGCAGGAACCAGCCGTAGGCCGCCTCCTCGGTGATGTAGCGCACAGACTCGTAGGCGTGCTCCGGACTGGCTTCGTAGTAGAAGGCCAGGAGGATGCCGGTCACGATCTGTACGACAAAGAGATAAGCCGGTGTGCCTCCCAGGCAGAACCACCAGCGCCGCAAGTGGTTCGGGACCGGCTCGTTGGTCAGCTCGCGAAGCTGGCCCGGCTGGACCGGGATCCGCTCGGCGAGCCAGCGGGAGACGGCACTCATACGAGCAGACCCTCCGCAGGGACCTCGATGTAGAGAAGCCCGCCCTCGAGCTTCAGGGGAAAGCGCGGCAGGCTCTGGCCGGCCTCGCCGGGGGGGCCTCCGATCCCCTTGCCGCGGGGATCGAAGACGCCGTTGTGGCAGGGGCAGAAGAAGCGCTGGCGGTCCGGCTGCCAATGGACCTGGCAGCCCAGATGCGGGCAGGTGCTGCCCAGGGCGATGAAGTCCTCGACGGTGCCAGCCTCCCCCTGGCGGGCAACGGTGATCCGCTGGCCGTCCGGCGCGCGGAAGGGCATGGACTCGCCGGGCTGCAGGCGGTCGGCCACGGCGACGAACTGCCAGATGCGCCGCGGCGGCCTCGCCGGGTAGAGAAAGCGCAGCCCATAAGCCCCACAAGTTCCGTAGCTTGTGGCCAGGGCCAGAGCCATGGCCGCACCCCCGGTCTGACCCAGGAAGCTGCGGCGCGGGGGGGCGTCGTCGGGACGAGATGCGGGCGGCTCCTTGGATTTCATGGGTCCTGGACGAGGCCTACGGGGGGGACTAGCCCCGCCCCGGGAGAATGCCAGGGTCTTCAGCCCGGATCCAGGAAGCCTTCCAGATTCCGGCCCGGCCCTTGCCGTCGCGAGGTCCAGGGCTTACCGAATTCCTGTGGAGGAGAGACTTCAGACAGCCACGGCATATCCCGGTCCCGGCTGTGGCCTCCTCCTTGGCCCTCCGGCCCCCGCCGGGCAGGATGGAGACATGACCGGCCCCCCCAGCGGGATCGACCAGGGTGACCTCCACGCCCGTTTCGTCGAGGAGGCTCCCGTCCTCTTCACCCTCGTGGACACCGGGGGGCGCATCCTCTACGTCAACCCCGCCAGTCGGGCCTTTTTCGGTCTGGAGCCGGAGCAGTGTCTCGGCCGGAGCGCCTTCGACTTCGTCCACGAAGAGGATCGAGAGGCGACGCGCCAGGCCTTCGAGCGTTGGGTCCAGACCGGTGCCTCGGCGCCCTTGCGCCACGAGAACCGCCAGGTCCACAGGGACGGAAGCGTGCGCGACGTCCTGTGGACCATTCAGCCGCGCACCGCCGAGGAGGGAGGCCTCGAGGGCTTCGCCTCGGTAGGGATCGACATCACCGCCATGCGCGCAGCGGGCCGGGCCGCCCTGGAGCGGGAAACCTGGTATCGCTCGGTGCTGGCAGGGACCCTCGACCCGCTGATCACCATTGATGCCTGGGGCGTGATCCGCGCTGCCAGCGACTCCGTCGAGGCCGCCTTCGGCTGGAAGCCCGAGGAACTCCTGGGCCGGAACATCTCGGTGCTCATGCCCGAGCCCCACCGAAGCGCCCACGATGGCTACCTCGCGAACTACCGCCGCACCGGCGAGACGAACATCCTCGGGCGCACGCGGGAGTTCGAGGTCCTGCACCGCGACGGGCGTCTCATCCCCATCGAACTGTCCGTGTCCCGGGTGGACATCCCAGGCAGTGAAGAGCCCTTCTTCACGGGCAGTTTCCGCGACGTCAGCGCCCGGAAACAGCTGGAGCGGGCCCGCCAGGCCGAGCGCAACATGCTCAAGAGCCTGGCGCGCATCGGCGAGTCCGCCGCCATCCTCTCCCACGAGATCAAGAAC
>JALUUN010000015.1 GCA_027021325.1 Planctomycetota bacterium | reverse complement strand
GACCTCGCCGCCGCGGTGGAGGCGATCCGCGACCACGGCCTGCGTCCCGAGAAGGAGATCCTGAAGCTCCTGGCCTCGGGCCTGAAGCACCGCGACGCCCTGATCCGCTACGAGAGCCTGCGCGCGCTCCGCTACAACCCCTCACCCGAGGCCTCGAAGGAACTCCTGAAGGCGGCGCGTTCGAAGAAGCTCCTCGCCGATCCGCAGGCGGCCGTCGAGTTCTGGATGGCCCTGGGCCAGAAGGGGGATCCCAAGGCGGTGCCGCTCCTCACGAAGAACCTGGTCCTCCACGGCCGCGAGGACGAGGAGCAGGCGCGCGCACGGATCCGCGCCCTCGGCCGCATCCGTCATGTCTCCGCCGTCGAGGCCCTCATGGACCTCCTCGACGCCCAGCGGGTGCCCTCCTCCATTCTGGAGATCTCGCGCTCCCTGCGTGTCCTGACCGGTGCGGAGTTCCTGACCGCGGAGGAGTGGCGGCGCTGGTGGGCGCAGAACCGCCGCGGCTACCGGGTGCCGCAGGAGCCCTTCCGCCTGCCCGGGCTCTTCCAGCGCGACTGGGAGAAGCTCTGGGAGGTGCCGCCGAGCCTGCATCCGCCGGATCCCGAGGCCCGGCCCGAGGCGGATCCCCTGGAGGTCCTCAAGGGCGTCCTGGATGAGAAGGAGCGGGAGGCTCTCGAGCGGGCCCGGCGGCGGGCTGGAGAGGCAGACCACGGGGCCGGCGGCAAGGGCGGCGGCCGGAAGGATGGTTCCGGCGGCGGGGAGGATTCGGGCGGAGATGCTGGAGGCCAGGGGCGCGCCTAGGCTCCCCGGGCCTTGGCCGCCCCTCGACCGCCGCGCCGCGCCTTCGCCGCCCTGCTCCTGGTCACCCTGATCTGGGGCTGGACCTTCGTCTGGATGGACCAGGCCCTGGAGGCGGTGCGCCGGGCGAGCGGCGCGGCCGCCGAGCCGGCCGGGATCGCCTGGTTCATGAGCCTGCGTTTCGGGCTCGCCACGGTCCTCATGCTGCTCCTTCCGGGGGTGCGCCGGCGGGCGCCGGGGCTCCCCGCGGGCTCCCTCCTCCTCGGCGGCCCCCTGGTCGCAGGCTTCTTTCTCCAGATGTACGGCCTGCGCGAGGTGAGTCCCGCGGTCTCCGCCTTCCTCACCAGCCTCTACGTGGTCTTCACCGCCTTGCTCGGCGCGCTCCTCGGGCGGCGCAGCGGCTCCGTCTTCCTCCTGGCCGGAGTTCTCCTCGCCACCCTGGGCTCGGCCTTCATCGGCGGCCCGCCCCAGGTCCACTTCGGCTTCGCCGAACTCCTCACCGTCGGTTCGGCCTTCGTCTTCGCGGTCCACATCCTGCTCACGGACGCCGTCACCCGGCGCCTGCCGGTCCTGCCGGTCACCGCCGGAAGCTTCGCCGTCGTGACCCTGGGCAGTCTCGCCGCCCTGGGGATCGAAAGCCGCCGCCCGGAGAGCCCCGGGGCCGAGGAATGGCTCGCCTGGCTGCGCGAGCCGGACTTCCTCCTGCCGCTCCTGGCTTCCTCGATCCTGGCGACGGTCCTGGCCCTGAGCCTCATGAACCGCTTCCAGAAGGAACTGCCGCCGGTGCGTGCGGCCGTCCTCTACGCCATCGAGCCGGTCTGGGCGGCCCTGATCGGCCTGGCCCTCGGACGCCAGGAGGTGGACCTCTGGCTGGTGGCGGGCGGCTCGGCCCTCCTGGCCGGGAACCTCCTGGCCGATCACGGCGCACGCCTGGCCTGGCTCCTGCGGGCACCCTGGCGGCAGCGGGCTCGGACCTAAGCGCCCGCTTCGTCCGGACCGGGGTCTTCGGCCGCGGCGTCCTCGGAGCGGGGGCCTTCGGATCCGGAGGCGCCTTCGGCCGCCCCCGGCCAGGGCAGGTCGCTGGAGCGCAGGTGCAGGTCGCGCTGCGGGAAGGGGATCTCGATGCCGTGGCGGCGGAAGGCCTCGTCGATGGCGTGGTTCAGGCGGTCGGTGACGGCGAAGCGTGCCTCGGGGTTGCGGATCCAGACGCGCAGTTCGAAGTCCAGGCTGCTGTCGCCGAAGCCGGTGAACATGGTCTCGGGCGCGGGGTAGGAGAGGACCCGCGGGTCCTCGCCGGCGGCCTCGAGCAGGGCCTCGACCACCTTCTCCCGGTCGCTCCCGTAGGCCACCCCCACCGGCAGACTGAGACGGAAGACCGGATCCCGGTGCGTGTAGTTCACCACGTTCTGGGTGATGAACTCGCGGTTCGGCACCAGGATGAAGATGTTGTCGTTCGTGCGGATCGTGGTCGCCCGGATGTTGATGCGGCGCACGACCCCTTCCTGTCCGGCGACGTTCACCGTGTCGCCGACCTTGATCGGGCGTTCGAAGAGAAGGATCAGGCCGCTGATGAAGTTCGAGACGATCTCCTGGAGGCCGAAGCCGATGCCGACCGAGAGGGCGGCGACGACGTAGCCGAAACTGGCGAGGTCGAAGACCTGGTTCAGGGCCGCGTACACGCCCCAGGCCACCACCAGGTAGCCGGTCAGGGTCGTGATCGTGTACTGCAGGCCTGCGTCCAGGCGCGTCCGTGGCAGCAGGAACTCCTGGAGCAGGAGCTTCAGGTAGCGGTTGCAGACCAGGACCAGCCAGATGAGGAACACCGCCTGGACCACGTCCCAGCCGGTCACCGGCTCGCCCTCGCCGGGGATCACGTCCTGGAAGGGGAGGGGCCAGGCGAAGAAGCCCCGGATCATGTCCAGGCTCAGCCAGCCGAAGCGGAACACCGCCCAGATGCCGGCCAGGATGACGGCGGCCCGCCAGAAGAAGCGCGCGAGATCCTGGCGCGCCAGGGCGTGGCGCCGCGCCTCGCCCGCGGCCTCCCCCGGTTCCAGCCAGTGGTCGATGAGGAAACAGCCGCTCTGGTACAGGAGGTAGCCCAGCACCAGGACCCCGGCCAGGGTGACGACCAGGCCGGTGATCAGCCCGACCAGGATGTCGAACTTCAGAAGGTCCAGGACCAGGATCGCCGGGACCAGGAGCACCAGGACCAGACGCAGGGCCGCCAGATTCGAGCGCACCAGCCCGGCCATACGGCCCGTCCCCTTGGGCGTCACCATCGCGACCAGGCTGCGCTGGCTGAAGAGGTAGATGAGCAGCAGGCCGACGAGGATGTCGAAGCCGAACTTCAGGAGATCCAGGGCGCCGGCGTTGCGGTAGCCCAGGGCCTGCAGGGCCAGGCGGAAGGGCAGAAGCGTCAGGAGCAGGAAGGCGAGGATCCGCCCGGCGTTCCAGACCTTGCGCGCGAGCGCCGGCTCCACTTCGAAGATGGCGCGCTCGGGCGGCCGCGGCCTCAGCAGCTCGACGCCGGCGGCGCGCAGCAGCCAGACGCCGAAGAAGATCCAGGCCAGCTGGCGCAGGAGGATCCGGATCTCCGGGCCGAGGTCCGGCAGGAGCGCCGAGGCCAGGAGCAGGCCGAAGAAGGCGAAGCCTCCCCGGCAGGCCCCGGCCGCCAGATGCAGGAGGGTGAGGGTGTTGCGGACCTCGGGGGCGCTCAGGTCCTCGGCCAGCAGCCGCCGGATCCAGCGCCGGAGCCAGCGGCGCAGGGCAAAGAGGACCGCCGCCAGGGCCAGGAGGGCCGCCGCGCTCAGGGCCAGGCCCGGGCGCGAGCAGGTGCGGGCCCAGTCCACGATCCGGACCGAGGCCCCCGCCGCCCAGGCGGGCAGACGCCGCAGGTCCGCGAGCGCCTGGCGGAGACTCTCCAGATCCAGGTTCTGCTCGCCGCGCACCAGGATGTTGCGGCTGGTGTGCAGGGCCAGGAGTTCCGAACGCAGGTCGCAGCGTTCCTCCGCAGCGGCGCGCAGGGTGAGAATGATCTCGCCGAGCTCCGAGGCCAGGCCCTCCAGACGCCGCACATGCTCGCGCCGCGTCTCTTCGACCCTGTGCCAGAGGGCCTCTTCCTTCCGCCAGTTCTCGCCGAGGAGTTCCCGCGCCCGCTCGCGGTTCCGGTCCAGATCCTCCAGGACCGTCTCCACCTCCTGCAGGACGCGCTCCCGCTGGTCCTCGACCTCGTCCAGGAGGTCCTCGATCTCCCGTTGCTGCTCCAGGCTTGCCTGCAGGGCGAAGTTGGCGTCGCGGATCAGCTGGCTCACGCGGCCGTAGCGGTTGCTCGGCCGCGGCTTCTCCGAGCGCCCCTCGTAGCGTGCCCGGTAGTCCTCGAGTTCGGCCCGGATCCGCCGGACCTCCTCCACCACCTGGTCGCGCCGGGCCGCCAGCTCCGTGCGCCGGGCGCTGAGTTCCAGGATCTCCAGCTCCAGTTCCAGATTGCGCAGGCGCTCCTGGAGGAGCAGCCGGGGCGCTTCCTCCTCCGTTTCCTGGAGCTGGCGCCGCAGAAGGTCCGCACGCCGCCGCAGGCTCTCCTGGGTGCGCTCCAGGAGAACCTGCAGGGTCTCCCGCCCGGCCTCGAGCCCGGCCTGGAGCTGGTTGCGGCGGGCCTCCTCGGCCCGGATCTCCTGCTCCAGCTGCTCGATCCGCGCCGGAAGCCAGGTGTTCCTCTGCTCCAGGAGGTCCCGGCGCTGGCGCAGCCAGGCCGCCTGGTCGCGTCGCCAGGCGGCGCGCGCCTCCAGGAGCTCGCGGCGGGCGGCGTCGCTCCCGTCGTCCCGGGCGAGACTCTCCTCGACGCCGCGCAGGGCCTGCTCGGCCTCAGCGAGGTCCTGTTCCACGGCG
>JALUUN010000014.1 GCA_027021325.1 Planctomycetota bacterium | reverse complement strand
CCACGATCTGGGGCGACCCGAGCGCTTCCTCAAGATCCTCCTTCACCCCAACCCGCGGAGCTGGCTGGTCAAGGGGACCTGGATCCTCCTGGGCTTCGGGCTCCTGACGGCGGCCTCCCTGGGCGCCGGGATGAGCGGTCTCCACGAAGCGCAGGGGATCCTGCGCTGGCTGGCCCTGCCCCTGGCGCTCTTCTCCTCCGGCTACAGCGCCTTCCTCTTCGCCCAGTGCAAGGGGCGCGACCTGTGGCTGGAAAAGGGCTTCTTCGCCGCCCTCACGCTCCGCGCCGCCTTCCTGGGCGCCGCCTTCGCGGGCATGCTGCCGCGCGAGCCCGGCTCCGGTCCCGAGCTCGGCTTCCTGACCTTCGGCCTCTCCCTCCTGGTCCTGGGCCAGATCCTCGTGGCCCGGGCCTCCGGCGCCGGCCCCGAGGAGGAGCGCCGGGCCCGCGCCATCCTCTTCGCCCGGCCGGAGCTCAACTTCTCCCTGACGCTCCTGTTCCTCGCCGTCCTCATGTCCCTGGCCGGCTTGTTCATGGACCAGACCTCCGCTCTCCTTGGGTTGACCACCCTGGTCCTCGCCTGCATGGGCCTCTTCGTCTTCGAGCGGGCCTGGATCCTGGCCGGGCAGGAGCCCGCAAACTCCTGAGCCATGACGCCGCGCAGCTACAGCCGACACTTCCCCGTAGCCGGGACCGGAAGCGCGGAGGAGCGCGCTCCGAGCGGCGAGCCCTGGCAGGTCACGCCCTTGCGCTCCTTCCCTCCGCCCGAGCGCTGGGACGACTGGGTCGAGTACGATGCCACGGTCTGGCCGCGCAGGGTGGAGCGCCGCTACCGCCTGGTGCCGACCACCTGCTTCAACTGCGAGGCGGCCTGCGGCCTCGTCGCCTATGTGGACCAGGAGAGCGGCGAGATCCGTCGCTTCGAAGGCAATCCCTACCATCCGGGATCGCGCGGCCGGAACTGCGCCAAGGGGCCCGCCACCTTGAACCAGATCCGGGATCCGGAGCGCATCCTCTACCCGATGAAGCGGGCCGGCGCCCGCGGCGAGGGCCGCTTCGAGCGCACCACCTGGGAGGAGGTGATCGCCACCCTGGCCGGACGCATCCGCAAGGCCCTGCAGGAGGGCCGGCGAACCGAGATCATGTACCACGTCGGCCGCCCCGGCGCCGACGGGTTCATGGACCGGGTGCTGAAGGCGTGGGGCGTGGACGGCCACAACAGCCACACCAATGTCTGCTCGGCGGCCGCCCGCCTCGGCTACAGCCTGTGGTCGGGCAGCGACCGTCCGTCGCCGGATCACGCGCGAGCGAAGTTCATCCTGCTCCTCAGCGCTCACCTGGAGACCGGGCACTACTTCAACCCCCACGCCCAGCGCATCGTCGAGGCGAAGATGAGGGGGGCGAGGATCTGCACGGTGGACGTGCGGCTGTCCAACACCGCCTCGATGAGCGACTGGTGGCTGTCGCCGCATCCGGGCACCGAGGCGGCCCTGCTCCTGGGCTTTGCGCGGGTGATCCTGGAGGAAGGGCTGGAGGACCGCGACTTCCTGCGCCGCTGGGTCAACTGGGAGCAGTGGCTGGACGCGGAGCACCCCGCCGAGCCGCGCCGTTTCGAGCGTTTCCTGGAACTCCTGCGCGGGCGCTACGCGCGCTACACCCCAGACTGGGTGGCTCGGGAATGCGGGGTCCCGGCCGAGACCATCGTCGAGGTGGGACGCGAGATCGGCCGAGCCCGCGGCGCCTTCGCCTCCCATGTCTGGCGCAACGCCGCCGCCGGCAACCGCGGCGGCTGGCAGGTGGCGCGGTGCCTGCAGTTCCTGGTGGTGCTCACCGGCTCGGTGGGCACCGAGGGCGGCACCGGTCTGCACGCGGACCACAAGTTCGTGCCGGCGCCCTTCAAGGTCCCGCCGCCGCAGAAGGTCTGGAACGAGCTGCTCTATCCCGTGGAGTGGCCTCTGGCCCACCATGAGCTCAGTTTCTGCCTCCCGCATCTCCTCAAGGAGGGCCGGGGGCGCATCGACACCTACTTCACCCGCGTCTACAACCCGGTCTGGACCAATCCCGACGGCTTCCAGTGGATGGAGGTCCTGGGGGACGAGAGCCTGGTCGGCTGCCATGCCCACCTGAGCCCGGTCTGGAGCGAGACCGCGCTCTGGGCCGACTACGTGCTGCCCATGGGGCTGGCCGGCGAGCGCCACGACCTCATGAGCCAGGAGACCCACGCCGGGCGCTGGATCAGTTTCCGCCAGCCGGTGCAGCGGGTGGCGGCGGAGCGTGCCGGCCGCGAGGTGCGCTGGACCTGGGAGACCAATCCCGGCGAGGTCTGGGAGGAAGACGAGTTCTGGATCGCCCTCAGCTGGGCCATCGACGAGGACGGAAGCCTCGGGATCCGGCAGTGGTTCGAGTCTCCCTACCGCCCCGGGGAGTGCATCACCGTCGAGGAGTACTACCGCTGGATCTTCGAGAACTCCGTACCCGGGCTTCCGGAGGCTGCGGCCGCGGAGGGTTTGAGCCCGTTGGAGTACATGCGCCGCTACGGCGCCTTCGAGGTCGCCCGGGAGGTGTACCGGCCCTACGAGCAGGAGGTCGGACCGGACGAGCCGGGCGTCGAGGTGGACGGCCGGCGCCTGCGCGGCTTCCCTACCCCTTCCCGGAAGCTCGAGTTCTACAGCCCGACCATGGCGGACTGGGGCTTTGCGGAGCACGCCGTCCCGGACTACCTGCCCAGCCATGTCGGGCCGGCGGAGATCGATCCGGAGAAGGGCGAGATGGTCCTGGTCCCGACCTTCCGCCTGCCGACCCTGATCCATACCCGCTCGGCGAACGCCAAGTGGCTCTACGAACTGAGCCACACGAACCCGGTCTGGCTGCACCCCCGGGACGCGAAGCGCATCGGCGTCGCCAGCGGTGACCTGGTGCGGGTCCGGACCCGCATCGGCTGGTTCGTGAACCGGGTCTGGGTGACCGAGGGCATCCGGCCGGGGGTTGCGGCCTGCTCCCATCACCTGGGCCGCTGGCGGCGGCAGGGAACCCCGGCCGGCGTCCACGGCTTCGCGGCGCCGCCGGTGCAGGTCGAGCGCACCCCCGAGGGCCGCTGGCGCCTGCGCTGCCAGGGCGACGTGCATGCCTGCGCGTCGCCGGATGCCGACACCGGCCGGATCTGGTGGTCGGAGGCGGGCGTCCACCAGAACCTCAGCTTCTGCGTGCAGCCGGATCCGGTGAGCGGGATGCAGTGCTGGCACCAGAAGGTGGTCGTGACCCGGGCCGAGCCGGGCGACCGCTATGGCGATGTCGAAGTGGACCCGAAGGCCTCCGAAGAGGCCTGGCGGGAGTGGCTGGCCCTGGCCGCGCCGCACCGGCCCCGGCGGGCCGACGGGTTGCGCCGCCCCCTGCACCTCGCCCGGGCCGTGAAGCCGGATCCGGCGGCCTACTGCCTCCCGGAGGATCCGGGCGAGGCCTGAGGCTTTCGCTGCGCCGGCCCCCCGGGAAACGCCGTCCGCCCTCCGGCCCCTTGTGTCCGGGCACCCAAGGTTCCCGGGGACAAGGGCTTGCGGCCTGCCCCGAAAGGGCCTTCAGGAGGAAGGGGGGAAGGGGCCGATGGGGGAGAGGATTCCCTCCCTTTCCGCCTTCGCCGTCCGGAGCTGCTTGCCGGCGAAGCGCAGTTCGCGGGCCTCCCTCGAACCTCTCCGACCATGATCCGAACCTACATTCCCTGGGCGGCCGGCGCCGCCCTGCTCCTGGCGACCGCGGCTTGCAGCGGTTCCTCGAGCAGTCCAGGTGCAACCAACGCCGGGGCCGTCAACGGCCTCGACCTCCCGAGCGCTGTCAGCGTCGTCACCGCCAACGGCACGAGCGGCGGCGGCGCCACCATCGGCCCGGGCGCCAGCGCCGGCGGTCCGGCCACCGGCGGCGAGTCTTTCGACACCGACTCGGACTACCACACCGACGAGGCCTTCTACTACGTCTGGGATTCGGCCATGGAGCCTCTGGACCTCATCAACGAGATCCTGTGCATGATGTCCCAGACCCAGGCCGGGCAGATGGTCAACTACGGGGCCTACCTCGCGCAGATCGACGGGGCCCTCTGCGGTGTCGGATCCGACGCTGGAGACGATACCGGGGAATCGACCGGTACGGAGCTGCAGTTCGAGATCTGGACGGTCAAGAGCACCCGGGAGGACAACGACTCTCCCCAGATCGTGAAGGTCTGGGTCCCTGACGATGAGATGGGGCTGACCATCCATGTGCGGACCGTGGTCTCGGCGGCCCCCGACGATCTGAACCCCTTCGGGTCCTTCGCCATGGACTTCGCCGGCGTTCCCGAGGGCGGCAGCGAATCCCAGCCCATGTTCTACGGCTCCCTCGAGACGGTCGAGGCGGCGGAAGGTTCGATCGGCTTCGTGTTCTTCCAGGCCTTCGGCGACGTCGAGGCGGAGCAGGATCTAGGCGGCTTCGCGGATCTGATCCAGGTCGCGGTGAACATGAGCAGCGACCAGTCCACGGGTGTCGCCAAGGTCTATCGCAAGGCGCGCTACGACTGGGGTATGAACGGCGGCACCGACACCATCGAGGAGGAGACCAACCTGATCGCCTTCGACGAGAACTACATGCTGAAGCAGGTGGACGACGGTTCCGGCGTCTACTGGAGCCGCAGCAACTTCCTGGTCAACACCTGGAACTACAACCTCTACTACAACGAGGGGGACAACGCCGGTCAGCGCGTGG
>JALUUN010000013.1 GCA_027021325.1 Planctomycetota bacterium | reverse complement strand
GGGCTACAACACGAGCCACCCCTTTTCCACGGAGAGCCACTACGGGGGAGTCAATGGTCTCAAGGAGTTCGTTCGTCAGGCACAATCCCGAGGTATCGCCGTGTTCGGGGATGTGGTCTACAACCACTGGGGGCCGAACGACCTGGATTTGTGGCAGTTCGACGGCTGGTCCGAGAACGGCTACGGAGGCATCTACTTCTACAACGACTGGCGGGCGAGCACGATGTGGGGCGATACGCGCCCGGACTACGGGCGCGGCGAGGTCCGGCAGTACATCCGCGACGCCAACCTGATGTGGCTCGAGGATTTCCGCCTGGACGGTCTGCGCTGGGACAGCACCGTGAACGTGCGCACCGTCGACAACGGCTTCGGCGGCGACATCCCCGACGGCTGGTCCCTGATGCAGTGGGTCAACGACGAGGTCGACTGGTTCCAGGGCTGGAAGATCATGATCGCCGAGGACATGTGGAACAACGAGTGGATCACCAAGGACACCTGGGAAGGAGGAGCCGGTTTCGACTCGCAGTGGGATCCGAACGTGATCCATCCGATCCGCACCGTGATGACCACGGTGAACGACCCGGACCGGAACATGTGGGACGTGAAGACGGCGATCGAGCACCGTTACAACGGTGATGCCTTCGAGCGCGTGATCTACACCGAGTCCCACGACGAGGTCGCCAACGGCCGCAGCCGCGTGCCCGAGGAGATCTGGCCTGGAAACGCTGGCTCCTGGTTCTCACGCAAACGCTCTACTCTTGGTGCTGCTCTGGTCATGACTTCACCAGGGATTCCGATGATCTTCCAGGGTCAGGAGATCCTCGAGGACGGCTACTTCGCCGACGACGACCCCGTGGATTGGTCGAAGCTCCAGACCTACAGCGGCATCCACGCCCTCTACCGGGACCTGATCCGGCTGCGGCGCAATTGGTTCAACAACACCCGCGGCCTGCGTGGCCAGAACGTCAACGTCTACCACGTCAACGACAACGACAAGTTCGTCGCCTTCCACCGCTGGGACCAGGGCGGGCCGGGAGACGACGTCGTGGTGCTGATGAACTGGGCCGACCGGAGCTATACGAACTACAACGTAGGCTTCCCCCAGGGTGGCACCTGGGAGCTCGTCTTCAACAGCGACTGGAACGGCTACAGTGCCGACTACGGCAACCATCCGGCCGGCGACCTGAATCCCTGGTGGGGGCCGCGGGACGGCCTCGACTACCAGGCGGACGTCAGCATCGGGCCCTACACCTGCCTCATCTACAGCCGCCGTTGAGGCCGGAGTTCCGGCCGGGGCCCCGCGGTGCCGGCAGCGGGCCCGTCTTGGCCCTGCATGCTAGGATGTCGGCATCCGCAGCGCCCCGGTTCCCAGGGACCGGGCGTCCTCCCTCATCCCGATTCCTTCCACCCTCCCCATGAGTCCCCACATCCTCCGGGCGGCTGCCGCCGCCGTCTTCGCCGGATGCCTGAGCGCTGGTCTGCCGGCCCAGACCTTCGAGACCCTCGCCTCCGAGAGCTTCGAGTACGCCCCGGGCACGCCCATCCACGACGCCGCCGGGGGGACCGGTTTCGTCGCCCCCTGGTGGTCCTACGACGCCGTCAACAGCGGCTCCATCGTGACCACGCCCGGCTTCGACGCAGTCGGGGAAAAGGCGACGACGGTCCTCGACTCCGCCGGCGCCTGGCGAACCCTGGACGTGGGTCCGCACCTCGCGCTCACCGACGACCAGTGGCCGGGATTCACCGGCCGGCCGCTCTACGGGGCGGACAACACCGTCCTCTGGGTGAGCTTCACCGCCCAGCGTGTCCCCGGCGGTGACGACGAGTGGGGCGGTCTCTCGCTCTACATCTTCTTCGGTGGCGAGTTCATGTTCCTGGGCAGCCCCTTCGGAACCTACGAGTGGGGCTTCGGGGTACCGGGCCTGACCAGCGGAACCGTGCCCGGCTCGTCCGTGGATGTAGCGACCCGCCTGGTCTACCGCTTCGAGTTCCTGCCCGGGGACGAGCGCATGCAGCTGTGGCTCGATCCGCCCGTGGATCACCCCGATCCGGGCGTCACGCCCCCGGACCTGGAATTCTTCATCCCGGACTTCCGCTTCGACGAGATCCGCATCGATTCGGGCGCCGACGGTCTCGGACTGGCCGTGGGCTACGATTTCGATGACATTCGCATCGAGTCGGAGATCAGCGGCCCGGAATACACGATCACCAACCTGATCGCCGGCCAGATCGCGACCTTCACCGTGACCAACGCCACGCCAGGGAACTTCGTGGTCATCGGCTACAGCACCGCCGGCCCCGGGCCGACCTCGACCCAGTTCGGGGATGTGATGATGTCCATGCCGATCAGCACCTTCCCGGCCCTGCCGGCCGACGCCACGGGCACCGTGACCCTGACCCAGTTCGTGCCGGCCAATCTGGCGGGCGTCCAGGTCTGGAGTCAGGCCCTGGAGCTGTTTGCCGGGGGCGGCGGGATCCTGAGCAACCCCCTGGCCGAAGTCATCCAGTAGGGGTGGCGGTCTCCTGGAGCGGCCGGGTCTCCCCGCGGGACCCGGCCGCTTCCATGGAGTAGGCTTGTTCTGAAGCGATGCGGATTCCCCTGCTTGTCCTGGGAGCGGCCGCCGGCCTGGCAGGGCCTCTGGTGGCGCAGACCGTTGTCCTCAGCGAGTTCCAGGCCCGCAACGACACGGTCCTGGAAGACTGGGAGGAGGACCGGCCGGACTGGATCGAAATCCACAACGCCGGGCCCGGGCCGGTGGACCTGGCCGGCTGGTTCCTGACCGATGACCCCGGCGACCTGCAGAAATGGAGCTTCGGGGCCACCACTCTCCTGCCGGAGGCGCAGTTCCTCGTGGTCTTTGCCTCGGGCAAGGATCTTCTGGACCCCGATGGGATCTGGCACACGAACTTCAAGCTGAACGGTGACGGAGAGTACCTGGCCCTGGTCCGGCCCGACGGCCTGACCGTGGCCCACGAGTGGAGCCCGGCCTTCCCGCCGCAGTACGACGATGTCTCCTACGGCTTGTCGTGGCCGCTGGGGCCCGCCTCGGCGGGTACCTACTTTTCCGTGCCTACGCCCGGCGGGCCGAACGGTCCGCTCGGCTTCGCCATTGTGGACTCGGGCTCCAGTCCGGCGCTCCCGGACATCAACGACACCATCACCGTGACCGCCACGGTGGTCGGGGAGACCTCGCTCCTGACCGGCGTCCGCCTCTTCTACCGGGTGATGTACGGGGGCGAGACTCCCCTGAACCTGCGCGACGACGGCGCCGGAGGCGATCTCGTGGCCGGGGACCAGGTCTGGACCGGGATCATCCCGGCCGGGGTGGCCGCCGCCGGCGAGATGCTGCGCTGGCGCCTCGAGGCCCAGGGACAGGGCGGTCTGACGGCGCGCTACCCTCTGTTCCTCTTTCCCGAGGACTCCCCGGAGTACTTCGGAACCATGATGCCGGATCCGAGCGTCGTCACGCCGCTTCCGGTCCTGTACTGGTTCGTCGAGAACCCGGCACTGGCCACCTCGGGCAGCGGTACCCGGTGTTCCCTCTGGTACCTCGACCGCTTCTACGACAACGTCTTCGTGCGCCGCCGCGGCGGATCCTCCGCCTTCTGGCCCAAGCAGAACTTCAAGTTCGACTTCAATCGAGGCGACCATTTCGTCTTCGATTCCGGTCTTCCTCCGGTCGAGGAGTTCAACCTCAACTCGACCTGGAGTGACAAGGCCTACGTGCGGGCGGTGCTGGCCTGGGAGACCTACCGGGACGCCGGCGGCGACCACTGCATCTCCTTCCACACGCGGGTGCAGCAGAACGCCGCCTTCTACAGCGTTGCCATGTTCGTGGAGCAGCCGGACGAGGACTACCTGACGCGCAACGGCCTGCACCCGCGCGGCGCTCTCTACAAGATGTTCAACAGCGGCACCGACGCCTATGCGGGCGTCGAGAAGAAGACCCGGCTGGACGAGGACAACACGGACCTGGAGGAATTCCTGAACGGCGTGAACCAGCCGGCCGGAGCGGCGCGCACCGCCTTTCTGTTCGACAACCTCGACGTTCCTGCCTGCATCAACTATCTGGCGGCGACAGCCGTGATGCACGACAACGACCATGTTGCGAAGAACTACTATCTGTACCGGGACAGTGAGGGGGACCTGGAGTGGCGCTTCCTGCCCTGGGACAAGGATCTGACCTTCGGCCGCAACATGGACGGCCAGCTGGTCCTGAACGACACCATCTGGGCCGATGATGACCCCATGAGCCATCCGCTCTTCGGCGATCAGGCCCATCCCAAGGTGGACGGCCCATGGAACACCATCATTGACGCCATCTACAGCACGCCGGAGCTCCAGGAGCTCTATCTGCGGCGCCTGCGCACGGTGATGGACGAACTGCTGCAGGCGCCGACGACCGAGGCCGAGGCACTGCGCTACGAGGCGCGCATCGCCGAGCTGGAGCAGGAGCTGGCGGCCGACGTCGCGCTCGACCAGACGCTCTGGGGAATCCCGAACTGGGGGACCCAGAGCCTCGACTTCGCCGCCGCTCTCGACCAGTTGCGCAACGACTACCTGACAGTGCGCCGCGTCCACCTCTACCAGACGCACTCCGTGATGCCCGGCGGCATCATCCCGGACGCCCAGGAAGGAGTTCCGTCCATCGGCTTCGGTGCCATGGAGACGGATCCTCCCTCCGGCAACCCGGCGGAGGAATACCTCGAGCTGGTGAATCCCGGGACC
>JALUUN010000012.1 GCA_027021325.1 Planctomycetota bacterium | reverse complement strand
CGGAGACGCCGGAGAAGACCTCCGCGCGGCCCGCGGCCAGGGCTGTCTGGCCGATGATGCCGGCGAAAGGGGAGCCCACCAGGAAGTCGGCGAAGCCGTCGCCGTTGACGTCGCCGAGGATCTCCACCGCGGCGCCGAATCCGTCGGCGCTGTCTCCGGTCTCGAGGTCGTAGATCTCGGTGGAGGTGGCGCCGGTGAAGACACGAACCCGGCCGACCTTCTGGGCACCGTTGTCGTTGCGGTCGTTCATGCCGCCGGTGATCCAGTCGTCCACGCCGTCGCCATCGAGATCGCCGCCGCCGTCCAGGGAGTAGCCGAGGTTGTCCTCCTTGTCGCCCTTCTTGAGCCACAGCTCCTGGCCGGTGCGTCCGGAGTAGACCCGCACCGCCCCGGAGTCGGTGCCGCGGGCGTTTTCCAGGCGCGAACCCACCGCGAACTCGCTGCAGCCATCGCCGTCCAGGTCGCCGATGCCGCAGACGCTGAAGCCGCACTGGGCCCAGGGTTCCACGCCGCGGAAGGTGTGGAGGAGGCTGCCGTCGGCGCCGGAATAGACGAAGGCCGAACCCGATCCCGGGCCGAACCAGTCGTCGTTGGGGGCACCGACGATGATGTCGGGGACGCCGTCGCCGTTCACATCGCCGGCGCCGTCGGCGTCCCAGCCGAACTCGCTCCAGTCCCGGTCGTGGGTGAACTCCAGGAGCAGGGAGCGGTCGGCGCCCGAGAAGACGCGGACGAAGCCCGAAGGCCCGTTGCGCGCCGGGTCGCGCTCGCCGCAGGCCAGGAAGTCCTCGACGCCGTCGCCGTCCACGTCGCCGCAGCGCGAGACCCGGCGGCCCAGGCCTTCGCCCCTGGCGAGGCCGTCCACGCGGTCGAACTCCAGGCCGCTGGCGCCGCTGTAGAGGAAGACCGAGCCGGTGTTGTTGTCGCCGAAATCGGCATGCGGGGCGCCGACCAGGATGTCGTCCACGCCGTCGCCGTCGAGATCCGGAACGACCGCCACGGACTGGCCGAAGAGATCCAGGCTGGAGCTGCCGGAGAACTCGTGGAGCCGTTCCTGGGCGCTCAGGGCGGGAGCGGGGAGGAGAAGGGCCGCAGCGAGGAGGCGCAGGGCCCGCTGGTCAGGGGAGCGGGACATTCTTCTTCCGGGAGGGGAGGGCGGCGAGGACGCGGGCCGGGGCTGGCCCCGGCGCCTTCCGATCCTACACTGGAGTCCGCCCCCCGCCGGGGGAGTCCCCCGGCGCCCCCTGGACCGTTCCTTCCCCATGCCGCCTTCCGCAAGCCGCGGATTCCGGGCCGTCCTGGGCCTGATGCTCCTGGCCGGCGGCCCCGCCCTCCGCTCCCAGAGTTCGTCCTCCCCGGCCGTTGCCGCTCGGTCTGCGCAGGAGCCGACCGTGGGCAGGCTCCAACTCCTGCCCGTGGACGGCGCCGAGGCTCCCCGGCCTGGCCGGCCCGCTCCCGTGGGACGCTACGAGAGCGCATCGGACCACGGTCTGCGGGTCGAGCCCGGCGTCCTGGCCCTGGCCGCCGGCCGTTTCCGCCCGCGGCCCGGGATCGAGGCGGGGCTTCTCCAGCGCGCCGCCCGCGAGGGCCGGACTCCCGCCGTCCTCCTCTTCCGGGAGGACATGCGCCCCGCACTCCGGGCACGCCTCCGCTCCCTCGGCATCGAACTCCTGGCGCCGCTGCCCGGCGGCGGCTGGCAGGCCGAGATTCCTGCCCGCGCCCTGCGCGGACTCGCCGGACTGCCGGAGCTCCTCTGGGCGGGGGATCTTCCGCCGCGTTTCAAGATCCATCCCGAGCTCGCAGCGCGGCTGGAGGAGGCCGGAGCGGGGGAGGAACTGGCCGCCTGGGTGAGCCTGACCGGGAAGGCCGGGGAGGGAGCGGAGGCCGCGGGCTACGCCCGTCTCCTCGAGAGTCGCGGCCTGCGCCTGGAAGGCTGGCGGCCGCGGACCCGGACCTTCGCCGTCCGGGGTCCGGCGGTGGTTCTCGAGGGCCTCGCCGCCGAACCGTGGGTCTTCCACCTGGGCGACCGGCGTCCGCCGCGGCTGGCGAACCGCGACGCCGTGGCGGCGACGGCCCAGGACACCTGGCGGGGGCGCGATGACGGCTCCCAGAACGTGTCCCTGGGCATCATCGACAGCGGTTACGCCCTCCACGCGGACCTCAGTCCCCTGGTGGCGCCCTTCGACCTCACGGGCCTGGGTGCCCTGTCCGACGGGACCGGCCACGGCACCCATGTCGCCGGGACGATCCTCGGGACCGGGGCCGTGGATCTGCGCTACCAGGGGATGGCCCCGGGGCTCGCCACCGACACCGACGAGCGCGTCTTCGTCGGCCGCTGGTTCGACGACCAGGGGAATCCGGTGGGCGATGTCACGCTCCTCTACGACGCCTTCGCCCAGGATTGGGACGACGGCACCGGTCAGATCAGTCCCGCACCGGTGATCGTGAACTGCTCCTGGGGCACCGACCCGGTCTCCGGAGCCTGGTTCGGGACCGAGCAGGAGTGCATCGACGTGGACCAGCGGGTCTGGGATCACCGCCAGACCTATGTCTTCGCCGCCGGCAACGCCGGAAGCACCGGCGTGGCCCGTCCGGCGGTGGCGAAGAACGTCCTGGCCGTCGGCTCGATCCAGAACTTCGAGACCGTGGCCGGCGACGACAGCTACGGCGACCTGGCGGTGAGCTCGGCGCGGGGGCCGGCGGGTGACGGGCGCCTGAAGCCCGAGATCGTGGCCCCGGGCGAGGGCATTACCAGCACCGACGCCTTCGACCCCGCCGGCTACATCACGCGGAGCGGCACCAGCCACGCCACCGCCGTGATCAGCGGCATCCTCGCCTCCCTGGTGGACGACCTGCCCTTCTTCTTCTCCGGGAACCCGGCCCTGACCCGGAGCTGGCTCATGGCCAGCGCCCTGAAACCCGGCGGCGACGCGCCGGTGGACTCCGAGACCGGTTTCGGGGTGGTCAACGCCGAGCGTCTTCACGATGAGGATACTGCTAACTGGTACGGAGGCTGGGTGCCCTTCACGACGGTTCGCGAGGGCGGCACCTGGGCGCTGTGGACGGTGGACGTGCCGCCGGGGACGCGGCGCATGACCGTGGTCCTGTGCTGGGACGAGCCGCCCGTGGCGGTGCCGGGCGGCGCCACGCCGGTGACCGGACACGTGGATCTCTACCTCGACATCGGCAACGACGACCTCGGCGGCAACACCGGCGAATTCTCGAGTACCGGCGAGGGCAACTATCAATACCTGGTCCTGGAGGATCCTCCCGAGGGTCTCCACGGTCTGAAGTTCTGGCCGCGGGACACGGACCTGGACGAGGACGGGGTACCCGAGGACCTGCTGGTCTCGGCCTCCTTGATGCTCGAGCTCAACGATCCCCGGCCCGCCGCCGACCTGAGCCTGCAGAGTCCGAAGCCCTGGATCCAGCCCGGCGAGACGGCCACGGTCACGGCCACCGCGGCCAGCCCGAGCCACGTCGCCCTGCACACGGTCCTGAACCTCTCGCCGCCGCCGCCGGGTCTGGACTGGACGGGGACCCGCCGGGTCCTGCCCGACGGCGTGCTGCACGATCTCGGTCCGGACCCCGGCCCGCTGGTGCTCGGCGCCATCGCCGGTGGCGACCAACGCAGCGTGGATTTCGACTTCCTGGGGCTCCAGGAAGGCGCCTGGACCCTGATCTGCAAGCTCAACAACGACAACGGCCCGACGCCCATCGGCCACACCGAGTTCGAGGAGATCACGATCACGGTGGACGGGACCCCGCCGGCGGCGCCCAGCGGCCTGCGCAGCACGACCCACGAGACCGGCGTCTGGAGCAACGACACCCAGGCGGTCTGGACCTGGAACCCGCCGGCCGACGTCCTCTCCGGGGTCGAGGGCTACAGCCTGGAGCTCGGACCGGCGCCGGCGCTGCCGGACACGACGCGGGAACTGGGGCGGACTCTGAGCTGGTCCTCGAGCCTGGACGAGGGTGACTGGTGGCTGAGCCTTCGGGCGGTGGACCGGGCCGGCAACTGGAGCAGCGAGTTCGCCTCCTCCGGTCCTCTGCGGATCGATCTGACGCCGCCCCCGCTTCCGAACGCCCTGGCCTCGGATACCCACCTGGCCGACCAGTGGAGCCGCGAGCCGCTCCTGCACATGACCTGGTCCCAAGTGGCCGACGCCGCCAGCGGCGTCGCCGGTTACAGCACCCTGGTGGATCCGACGCCGGACCTCCTGCCGGACGAGAGTCCGGAGCTCGGCGCGGTCCTCGAGGACACGGTCACCCTCGCCGAGGGGGATTGGTACTACAAGATCCGCAGCCTCGACCGGGCCGGGAACCTGAACCCGGGGATGAGGGTCTTCGGGCCGGTGCGGATCGACCTCACCCCGCCGGGAGACCCCTCTGCGATCCAGAGCCAGGACTTTCCGGCCGGGGTCTGGGTCACGGATCCGACGGGCGTCGTGGACTGGACGCCGGCGGTGGACGCCCTCTCCGGGATCTCGGGCTACGGTGCCTCCTTCAGCGCGGCGCCGGAACTCCCGCCCGAGACCGAGGTCGTCCAGGGCGACGTCTCGAGCGCCACGATCACCGTGCCGGACGGCGCCTGGTACCTGAACCTGCGGGCGGTGGACGAGGCCGGGAACTGGGGCACCGGCTTCGCGAGCTACGGACCCCTCCAGGTGGACACCGTGCCGCCGGGCCGGCCCCAGGATCTCGCCTCCAGCACCCACCCCCTGGGCACCTGGAGCGCCGAGCCGCAGCTGGAG
>JALUUN010000011.1 GCA_027021325.1 Planctomycetota bacterium | reverse complement strand
TTCATCGCGATTCCCTCCTCAAGCCTTCTTCCACTCGACGGCCAGCACGTTCAGGAACAGGCAGGCGCCGATCAGGGACAGGAAGTAGATCAGGTCGCGCAGGTCCACGACCCCGCGGCTGATGGAGTCGAAGTGCCCGTAGATCCCGAGGGTACCGACGAGGTCCAGCAGGAACTGCGGCAGGGACTCCGGCAGGAAGTCGAGGACCGCCGGGAAGTTCAGCATCACCAGGAACAGAAGCGTCAGGCCGGAGACCACGAAGGCGATGACCTGATTGCGGGTCAGGGCCGACAGGCATCCCCCTACGGCCAGGAAGGCTCCGGCCATCAGGAGCGAGCCCAGGTAGCCGGCCAGGATCACGCCGTTGTCGGGATCGCCGAGGAAGTTCACCGTCAGCCAGGCCGGGAAGGTCGCGACCAGGGCGATGCCGAGGAAGGCCCAGGCGGCCAGGAACTTGCCGAGGACCGCCTGGGTGGTGCTCACCGGCAGGGTCAGAAGGAGCTCCAGGGTCCCCGAACGCCGCTCCTCGGCCCACAGGCGCATGCTCACGGCCGGCACCAGGAACAGGAAGACGAAGGGATGGAACTGGAAGAAGGGCATCAGGTCGGCCTGGCCACGCTCGAAGAAGCCGCTCAGCCCGAAGACCAGGAAACCGAGCAGGGCGGCGAACACTGCCAGGAAGACGTAGGCCACAGGGGTGGCAAAGTAGCCTCTCAGTTCGCGCTTGCTGATGGCGAGGACGCGGTTCATGCTTCCCCTCCGGTCTGCGCCGCGGCCGGCTCCCCGGCAGCCCCGGCTTCCTCCTCGACCTCCTGGGGACCGGCCGGCCCGTTACCCTCGACCGGGGCGGGAGCGCCGGAGGTCAGATCGCGGAAGACCTGGTCGAGACGTCCGTCCTCGACCCGCAGGGAGCGCAGTCGGATGCGCCGCTCCCGCAGGCCTTCGAGGACAGCGTCGAGGATCGTGGCACCCCTCGGCGGCACCACGGTCAGGCTGCCGCGGTCCTCCTCGATTTCCCCGAGGCCGCGGAGCACCTCGGCGGCGGCGCTCCGGTCCTCCTCGTCCACCCAGAGCGTGACCGCCCCGTGGTAGCGTGAGCGCTGCTTCAGCTCCAGGGGGGTGCCGTCGAAGACCAGGCGGCCGCGGGCGATGATGGAAGCGCGGGTGCAGACCGCCTCGACCTCTTCGAGGATGTGGGTGCTGAGGACGATGACCTTGTCCCGGGCCATCTCCCGGATCAGCTGCCGCACCTCGTGCTTCTGGTTCGGGTCCAGTCCGTCCGTCGGCTCGTCCAGGATCAGGATCTCGGGGTCGTGCAGGATCGCCTGGGCGAGGCCGACGCGGCGCTTGAAGCCCTTGGACAGGGTCTCGATGCTCTGACGCCGGACCTCCTCCAGGTGGGTGCGTTCCACCGCTTCGCCGAGGCGCCGGCGGCGCTCCTCGCCGCGCAGGCCGCGCATGTCGGCGATGAAGTCCAGGAAGGAGGCCACCGTCATCTCCGGGTAGAGAGGGGCGCCCTCCGGCAGGTAGCCGAGACGGGACTTGACCTCGAGGGGGCGCTCCTGGACGTCGAAGCCGTCCACCAGGACCCGGCCGGCGGTCGGCTCCAGGTAGCCGGTCACCATCTTCATGGTCGTCGACTTGCCGGCGCCGTTCGGGCCCAGGAAGCCCAGGACCTCGCCGCGCTCCACGGCGAGGGAGAGGTCGTCCACTGCCCGGAGCCTGCCGAAGTCCTTGACCAGATGTTCGATCCTCAGCATGGCGGGACGGGGGGTTCCGTGGATCCCTGCCTACGAACGAGGACGCAGGGTGTTGAAGTCCATATTTCTACCCTCGCCGCCCCCGGCTTCAAGCCCCCCGGGGCGGAGGCCGCCTCAGGGCGTCTCCAGGGCCGCGCCCCGCAGGCGGGCGCGCAGGTGTCCGGCGGAGGGCCCCCCCTCCTCCAGGAGCCCCAGGACCTCGAGGCCGCCTTCTCCGGCGGGCAGGGCCAGGAGCAGGCCGTCGGCCCGGTCCTCGGCCCGCAGCCAGGCGGCGGCCTCCTCCCGGGGCGCCGCGGCCAGGGAGGCGACCGGGCCCAGCGCAAGGCGGGCGGCGGCCAGGAGCTCCACGGCCTCGTCCCCGGCTGCAGCCTCCGCAAGGAGCTCGTAGCCGTCCTCCAGGAGCGAAGCCGCCAGGGCGGCCAGGGCGGCGCGGCCGGCCTCGTCCCGAGCCGGGATCTCGTCGAGGAGGAGCAGACGGCCGCGGCGGCAGGCCGGGTCGGTGCAGGGCCGGCCGGATGCCTCGCCGGGGTGCGGGACCGAGGCGGCCCCGGCCTTCCGCCAGCCCTCCTCCCCGGAAGTCCAGAGAGCGAGGTCCGCGACGACGGTACGAGCTGCGGGCTGGACCGGGGCCGCAGGGTCGGACTCGACGACAGCATGGGAGCTGCCGTCGGGAGCCGTCTCCAGGCGCATGGTGTGGGTCAGCGCAGGGCCGCCCTCGAGGCGCGCCGTCCCCAGGAGCCCGTAGAGGAAGACCGCCGCGAAGCCGAGGAAAAGGAAGACGGGGACCAGGGGGACGGGGCGTGCACTCCGGCGGCGCGATCGGCGGCGGCGGCGCGACAGGCCGGAAGGCACGGGCGGCGGCACCGGGAAGGGCCGCCCGGGAGCCGGAGGCGGCGGCGGCGCCGGGACCGCAGCCGCTTCCGGGGGCAGGTCCCCGGGGGGCCGGCCGCCGAGGCTCGGGAGCTCGGCCGGCCGCAGGGCGAAGGGGTCCTCCGCCTGGCGCACGGCCTCGACATCCAAGAGCATCTGCCGGGCGCTCGCGTAGCGCCCCCGGAGGTCGGCCATGCTGCGCCGCAGGATCCAGCGCAGGGCCTCGGGGCAGCGCCGGGTCAGGGGCGAGAGGCTGCCGTGGGCCGGGAAGTTGTTCTCCAGGATCGTGTAGAGAACCGCGCCGACCCCGTAGAGATCGAACTTGACCCCGTCCACCTCCCGGACCTGGACGCCGCGCAATGCCAGGCGCACCAGCTCCGGATCCCGGTAGTACTCGGTTCCCGTGGTGGTCAGGGTCATGGCCGAAGCCAGGGGGGTGACCAGCCCCAGGTCCACGAGGTGGGCCCGGCCGCCGGAGACGATGATGTTCTCCGGCTTGATGTCCTTGTGCCAGAGCCCGTGGGCGTGGTAGCGCTCCAGGGTCTGCAGGAGATCGCGGACCCAGCCGAGGGCCGTCGCCAGCTCACGCTGTCCAAGCCCCTGCGCCGGCGCCTGCGCGTGCAGGCGCTCGACGGCCGCACGCAGATCCTCGCCGGGGACATAGGGCGTGACGTAGTAGAAGCGCCGCTCGTTCAGGCCGTGGTCCAGGACCAGGCCGAGGCTGCGGGCCGCCTCCAGGGCGCGGTTCTCGCGCACGATGTGCGGCAGGGCGCCCTCGTCCTGGAGGGAGAAGGCCTTGAGCACCACACGCCCGACCTCGCCATGCCCCCGGCTGCGGAACTCCCCGCGCTTCGCCGCGTCGGGCTCGGCGATCCACAGCCTCGCCCCCGAGCCCCCCGAGCGCAGGCGGCCGACGATGCGGTAGCCGGGGAAGTCCTCGCCCTGGGCATCCGGCGCCGCCGCCGGCGGGGGTTCCGGCGCCCGGGACCCGGCCAGCGCCTCCGTGGGCGGCGGCCCGGGCAGGGGGTCCTGGACCTCGATGCCGAAGAGGCGCAGGGGGTGGACCAGGGCGAGACGTCCGGCCCCAGCCGCGATGCGCTGCAGGCTGCGCGCGGCCCGGCCGGCCGCCCGGGCCGCCTCGCCGGGGGCCGCCCGCAGGAGCCCGAGGATCATCCCCAGGAGTCCGCCGGTCAGGGCCAGGCCGGCGCCGAGGATGCCGGCGGTCTCGGCCACGACGCCCGCCGTCCAGCCCGCGAGATGGGCGGCGAGGCGGGCGCAAGCGCGGGCCAGCTCCACGGAGAGGAGGACGACGAAGACCCCGGCGGCCAGGATTCCGAAGAGGATCAGGAGGGAACCGGGCAGGGTCATGGCGGTGCAAGGCGCGTCAGGATCCCCTGGGGGGATCCTCGGGCCGGACCGGGATCTCGGCGTGGAGGATCTCGGCCAGGGCCTGGTCGAAGGCGTGGTCGTCGGCCTTCTTGGGATTCGCCGCCAGCCCCTTTCGCTCGGCCTCTTCGCGCTCCTCCGGCGTGAAGGACCAGAGCTCCATCACCTCCGCCAGGCGCTCGCGCAGGGCCTCCCGTACCCGGCTCAGGCGCCGGCTGACCGTGGCCTCGCTGGTCCCCAGGGCCTCGGCCACTTCCTTGCCGCTGCGCCCGTCCAGGATCCGCATGCGATAGACGGAGAAGTCCACGAAGTCCGTCTCTTTCTCCACCTTGCGGAAGGCGGCCTCGACCTTGGCCCGGAAGACGGCACGTTCGAACTGCTCGTCGGGGGCGTCGCTCTCCGGACGCCGGCCGGGCCGGGTGTCCTCCATCCATTCGGGCTCCAGGCCCGAGGGGCGCCGGCCCGAACCCCGCTTCTGGGCGTTGCGCCGGTCCATCTCGCCGCTGAGCATGTGCCGGGCGATGGCCAGGAGCCAGGTGCTGAAGCGTGCTCCGCGCGAGGGATCGTGGCGGTCGATGGCGTCGGCCAGGGCGGCCAGGGTCTCCTGGGTGAGGTCCTGGACCGTCTCCGGGCCGATCCGGCCCCGGCCCCAGCGCGCCAGCCGTGCCCGGATCACCGGGCCGAAGGTCTCCCAGAGCTCGAACCAGGCCTCGGGATCCCGGGCCTGGAGGCGTCCGACGAAGCGGGTGGTGGAGGGGCTGAGCATCCGGGGAGAAGGCGCGGGGAGGGCGGAAAGGGGCCGGCAGGCCGGCCGGCAAAGGCGCCGGGCCCAGGGTACCCGAATCCCTCTACGCGCCGCCGGGAACGCCTCTTCGGGGGTCTTCCCGGGCCGGGGGGCTCCTCCCGGGACGCCCGTCGCCGGGTTCTCTGCCCGTCTCCCCGGCAGCACCGCGGACGCCTTCCGGGGAAGGGAGGCCGGCCCTGAAAGAGCGGCGGGCGGATTCCCAGGAAGGGAATGGCCGGGCCAGGCCCGCAAGGGCCGCCGGCATCCCCCAGAACCACCGACGGGAGGAGACCGAACATGAGTGGCATCGTCAAGGGAGTCTTCAAGATCGCGATCGTGCTCGCCCTCGTGGGCGGCGCCTTCGCCCTGGTCGCCGGGCCGGAGCGCCTCGACGCCCTGGTCCACCAGGTGCAGGACGATGTGCAGAGCGCCATCGACGCGAGCATTGACGACCCGGTGGCCCTGCGCCGCCAGCTGCAGAAGCTCGAGCGCGAGTACCCGCGGCGCATCGCCCAGGTGCGCGCCGACCTCGCCGAGCTGCAGAACCAGATCCGCGAACTCGAACAGGAAAAGGCGATCTCCGAGAAGGTGGTCGAACTCGCCACCGAGGATCTCGCCGCCTATCGCCAGCGTTTCGAGGGCGCAACCACTGTCAGCCTGAGCCGCGTGGAGCGCGCCGATCTGCAGCGTCTGCAGAGCCGCGCCCGCCAGGTGGAGCAGACCCTCCTGGCGCACCGCGGCCGCGCCGAGGACGCCGCCCGCGACCTCGGCTACCTCTACGAGCAGGCCGGGCGGATGGAGCAGCTCCTGGCCCAGCTCGAACTCGAACACACCCAGTTCGTGACGCAGCTCCAGCAGCTGGAGCGGCAGATCGACACGGTCGCCCGCAATGAACGCCTCATCGAGCTCATGGAGAAGCGCGAGCGCACCATGGCCGAGCTCAGCGAGTGCGAGTCCTACAGCCTGGGCCAGATCCAGGAACGCCTGGCGGGCATCCGCGCTCAGCAGGAGGCGCGCCTCCAGTTCCTGGGCACCCAGGCCGAGGTCCTGGACTACGAAGACCGGGCGCGCCTGGCCCTGGATCCGCCGGCGGGCCTGGAACAACAGCCCGGCGTCTTCGCCCCCTCGCGCGCCTTCTGAGGACACCGGCCTCCCGCCTCGGTTCCCGCGCCGCCGGCCCCCGCGGGCCGGCGGCGCTCCTGGGTGGGCCCTCCGGAAGTGCCCCGACCGGGCAGGGACCACGCCCGGAGGACGCCTTCGGCGGCCGGGAGCCCGGCCGCACTCCTTCCCGCTGAAGCCCGGCGCCCCCCGGCCGCCGGCTCCCCCTGCCTTCCCGAGCCGGCGGGCGGCGGCCGCCTAGACGAAGGGCGTCACCCCGGGGACGGCGACGGGATCCGGCTCGAAGTCGATCCAGTCGTAGGCCGGCGGCGAGAGGTCCAGCTCGCTGTTCCAGACCTCGTCCCAGCTCAGGGTCCTGCCCGTGTAGGCGGCCATGCGCCCGAGGATCGCCATCAGGGTGGACTTGCACATGTAGTCCGTGTTGTTGATGGGTTCTCCGGAACGGATGGCGGCGAAGAGGGCGTCGTGCTCGTTCTGGTACATGTCGTCGGGGCCCTCCCCCCGGTAGCGCCAGCGGCCCTCCTCGTTGCGGATCGTGTGGTGCTGGATGCCGGCGACGCCACGGGTGCCGAAGACCCAGTCCGAGACGTCGGCCGCGGCGCCGGGGATCTGGCGGCAGGAACTGAAGCCGCGCACCCCGTTCTCCCACTCGAAGACGGTATTGAAATGGTCGTAGACGTTGCCGTACTTCGGGTCGGTGCGGGCGATGCGGCCGCCGGAGGCGGTGGCACGCAGCGGCGGCACGTCGCCCATCGCCCAGAGCAGCTTGTCCAGGCTGTGGATGTGCTGCTCGGCGATGTGGTCGCCGCTGAGCCAGGTGAAGTACAGCCAGTTGCGCATCATGTACTCCATGCGGCTCCACTCCGGCTTGTCGCCGCGGTGCCAGAGGCCGCCGGTGTTGTAGCTGCACTGCAGAGCGACCGGCTCGCCGATGGCGCCGTCGTGGATGCGGCGGATCGTCTCCTGCTTGGCGAACTGGTAGCGGTAGCAGAGGCCGCTCACGACGCACAGGCCCTTCTCGGCGGCCTTCGCTCCGGATTCCATCACCGAACGCACGCCGCGCGCGTCCACCGCCACCGGCTTCTCGACGAAGAGGTGCCGGCCCTGCTCCACGGCGTAGCGCATATGCTCGGGCCGGAAGTGGGGCGAGGTGGCCAGCAGGACGACGTCCACCGAGTCCACGACGCGGCGGTAGGCGTCGAAGCCGAGGAAGCGGTGGTTCTCGTCCACCTGCACCCGCGGGGCGATGTCGGCCTGCGCCAGAAGCGACTGGAGGCTGCGCTCCAGCATGTCGCCGAAGGCGTCGCCGAGGGCCACGAGCTGCGCGTTCGGGTCGGCGCGCAGGGCGTTCACCGCCGCTCCCGTGCCGCGGCCGCCGCAGCCGACGAGGCCGACGCGCAGGACCTCCTGGTGCTGGTTGTGGACCGGCGCGGCGGCGGCCCGGGGCAGGGCGCCGGCGGCGGCGGCGGCGGCCACCGAGCCCTGGAGGGCGCGGCGGCGGCTCAGACGGCGGGAGGAGGAGAGGCGGTCCTGGCTCATGGACGGGAGGGCTCGGGGTCGGGAAGGAGGGCAGGGAAGCCCGGGGTCGTGCAGTGGAGAGGGCCGCCGCAGCCGAGTTCGGTGACGCGCAGCTCGACGCCCGCGGGCGCCTGCTCGCAGGCACGGGGGACGCCGAGGACGCAGGCCGCCGAGGCCCAGGCGTCGGCGTCCGCGGCCACCGCCGCCAGGGCGCTCGCCGCCACCCGCCGCCGGAGCCCGAGGCCCGTGGCCGGATCCACGATGTGAGAATAGCGGACGCCGCCGATCTCGACGAAGCGCGAGGTGTCGCCGGAGGTCGCCAGCGCCGCCTCGCGCAGGTAGAGCCAGCCGGCGTCCTCCTCGGCGCCGGAAGGACCCAGGGCCGAGACGCGGACCCGCCAGCCGGGCTCGCCGGGCGGCGGGGCCCCGGCGAGGAGGTCGCCGCCGCCGTCCAGGAGAGCGCGCTCGAGGCCGTGGCGGCGCAGGACCTCCAGGAGTTCGTCCAGGGCGTAGCCCTTGCCGATGGCCCCGAAGTCCAGGCGCAGCCCCGGCCCGAGGAAGCGCACGCGCGGCTGCACCGGGTCCACCTCCAGGAGGTCGAAGCCGGTACGCTCCCGGGCCTCCTGGAGCCGCGCGGGCGAAGGCAGCTCCTTCTGCCGGAGGCTCCGGCGCCAGAGCCGCGTGGCCTGGCCCACCGTCGGGTCGAAGGCGCCGCCGGTCGCTCGGACCAGGCGGGCGGAGCGGAGCAGGACGGCATGGAGGTCCGGGGAGACCTCCCGCCAGGGCCCGGGTGCGAGGCGGTGCAGGGCGTTAAGCTCGCTGTCCTCCCGCCAGTCGCTCAGGCGCCGGTCCAGCTCCTCCAGGCGCTGCCAGGCCTCTTCGAAGGCTGCGGCGGCGGCCTCCGGGGACGGGGCGTACACCACCAAACGAAAGGTCGTCCCCATGTTCGGTGCTGAAGCCTCGAAACGCTGCAGCGCCGGGGAGGCTGCGCAAGCCCCGAGGAGAAGGGGCAGCACGGGCACAAGCCGGAAGAAGGGAACGCGCAAGAGTGGAGCGGGAGGGAAGGCGGGAAGGCCGGTGCGAACGCGGGCCACAAGGCCAAGGGCGGAGGGGAGGCGCCGCTCTGCCTGCTAGGATGCCGGCTCCCGGCCCCGCCGGCCGGGATCCTGACCTGCCCTTCGTGAGCCCGTCCCCCCTGCTGCTTCTCACTCTCCTCCTGCTGCCGCAGGAGTCCGCCCAGGATCCCGGCGCCTTCCCGGAGCCGCCGCCGGGGCGGCCGCCGGCGGCGGAGAACCCGGATGCCGAAGCCACCGACGCCGCCTCCATGAAGACCTACCGGGAGACCATCCCCGGCACCGGAGTCTCCTTCGAGATGGTGCCGCTTCCCGGCGGCCGCTTCTGGATGGGCAGCCCGGAGGAGGAGGAGGGCCGGCGGCGCGACGAGGGGCCGCGCCACGAGGTCCAGGTCTCGCCCTTCTGGATCGGCCGCCACGAAGTGACCTGGGACGAGTACCACCTGTTCATGTTCCGCCTCGACCAGGAGATGCGGAAGAAGGGCCAGGCGGAGCCCGCGCCCCAGGATCCCTGGGCCGACGCCGTCAGCCGGCCGACCCCCCCCTATGTGCCCATGGACTTCGGGATGGGCGTCGAGGGCTGTCCGGCCACCGGCATGACCCAGTTCGCCGCCCGCCAGTACACGAAGTGGCTGAGCATGAAGACCGGCCGCTTCTACCGCCTGCCGACCGAGGCGGAGTGGGAGTACGCCTGCCGCGCGGGCACCGAGACCGCCTGGTCCTTCGGCGACGACCCCGATCTCCTGGACGAGTACGCCTGGTACTTCGACAACGCCGAGGACCGCTACCATCCGGTCGGCCGGAAGAAGCCCAATCCCTGGGGCCTCTACGACATGCACGGCAACGTCGCCGAGTGGGTCCTGGACGGATACGACCGGAACTTCTACGAAGCCCTCGCCGCCGCCGGCCCGGCCGTGGACCCGATCCGCTGGCCCGAGGCCCTCTACCCGCGCGTGGTGCGCGGCGGCTCCTGGGACGACGATCCCGAGGCCACGCGCTCGGCCGCGCGCCGCAGGTCCTCCAAGGCCTGGAAGGTCCAGGATCCCCAGATCCCGAAATCCATCTGGTACCACACCGACGCCCCCTTCGTCGGCTTCCGCGTGGTCCGTCCCCTGGTCGAGCCCTCCGACGAGGAGAAGGCACGGTACTGGGAGGCCGACCTCGAGGAGATCCGGACCATCGAGCTCCGCCAGCGGCGGGGAGAACGCTGAATCCCGACGGCCCGCCCCCCCCGACCATGACCCCCGAACCCCGCTCCTCCTCCAGCCGCCGCGCCTTCCTGCGCCAGGGCGGCGCCGCCGCCGGACTCGCCGCCGCCCCCTCCCTGGGGGCCCTGCGGGCGGGCCCGGAGGCGGAACTGAAGATCGCCCTCGTCGGCTGCGGCGGCCGCGGCACCGGAGCCGCCCATCAGGCCCTGAACACCCATGTCCAGGGTCCGGTGCGCCTCTGGGCCATGGCCGACGCCTTCCAGGACCGTCTGGAGTCCTCCCTCAAGAACCTGCAGCAGAACCACGGCCCGCGGGTGGAGGTCCCGGAGGAGCGGCGCTTCACCGGCTTCGATGCCTACCAGAAGGCCATCGACAGCGGTGTGGACGTGGTGATCCTGGCGACGCCGCCGGGCTTCCGCCCGATCCACTTCGAGTACGCCGTGCGCCAGGGCAAGCATGTCTTCATGGAGAAGCCGGTGGCGGTGGATGCGCCGGGCGTGCGCCGGGTCCTGGCCGCCGCCAGAGAAGCCCAGGCGAAGAACCTGAAGGTCGGGGTCGGCCTCCAGCGGCACCACCAGCCGGTCTACCAGGCGACCCTCGAGCGCCTGCGCAACGGCGCCCTGGGGCGCATCAACCTGCTGCGCTGCTACTGGAACAGCGGCGGCGTCTGGGTGCGCCAGCGCCGTCCCGAGCAGACCGAGATGGAGTACCAGATGCGCAACTGGTACTACTTCAACTGGCTGTGCGGCGACCACATCGTCGAGCAGCACATCCACAACCTCGACGTCGGCAACTGGCTCCTGGGCGAGCCGCCGGTCCGGGCCCAGGGCCAGGGCGGCCGGCAGGTGCGCACGGGCAGGGAGTTCGGCGAGATCTACGACCACCACATGGTCGAGTTCACCTACGCCGACGGCACGAAGATGCTGAGCCAGTGCCGCCACATCCAGGGCTGCTGGAACCAGGTGGACGAGTTCGCCCACGGCAGCGCCGGCTCCTGCCATATCGGACGCGGCATCATCCGCGGCCACGACGGCAAGGTCCTGTGGCGCTACGAGGGCCCGGGCGGGGATCCCTACCAGATCGAACATGACGAGCTCTTCGCCGCCATCCGCCAGGACCGGCCCTACAACGAGGCCGGGTATGGCGCCCTCTCGACGATGACGGCCATCTTCGGGCGCATGGCCACCTACTCCGGGCAGATGCTCGAATGGGACCGCTGCCTGGAGAGCGAGATCTCCCTGGCGCCGAAGGAGTATTCCTGGGACGCGCCGCCCCCCGTGCTGCCGGACGAGAACGGCTTCTACCCCGTGGCCATGCCCGGCCAGACCAAGGTCCTCTGATGCGCGCCGCCCCGCTCCTGCTCCTCCTGCCCCTCGGCCTCGCTGCCGCCCGCCTGCCCGTCGTCCCGCACCAGGATCCGGCGGCGGCCCAGGATCCGGACCTCCTCCCCGACACCATGCTGGAGCTGGAGTCGGCTCTGAAGAAGCTGCGCCGCAGCATCCGCAAGGAAGAGGAGGACGCCGCCTCCCTGGCCTCCCTGCAGCGCATCCAGGAGGCTGCGCTCCGCTGCAAGACCCTGGTCCCGGCCCTGGCCGCGGACCTGCCCGAGGCCGAGCGGCCAGCCTTCCTCCGGGCCTACCGGCGGGAGATGGCGGCCTTCCTGGAGAAGGCCGTGGCCTGCGAGATCGCCCTTCTGGACGGCGACCGGGAGAAGGCCCGGGCCCTGCAGAAGGCCCTGGCCGACATGGAGACACCGGCCCACGAGCGCTTCACCGCCGACGGCTGAGGGGCCGCCGACGGCGGAACCGTCAGGGCAGGCGGTGGAGGACCTCGGCCGGGCCCCGCCGCCGGCGGGCCGGAGGCCGCTCCTCCGGCCAGCCGTACCAGAAGAGCCCCACCACCTCCCAGGTCTCCGGGTCGCGGCCCAGCAGCCGCAGGAAGCGCGGGTCCCGGGTGACCGCCCCGGTCGTCCACTTGCTGCCGAGACCGCGGGCATGGAGCTCGAGCATCAGGTTCTGGGCGGCGCAGGCGCAGGCCGCGTAGTCCTCGCGCCGGCGCAGAGGATCGGGGTCGAGGCGCTGCAGCAGGACCAGCCAACCCGGCATCCTCGCCCAGCGCTCGCGTTTGGCGGCGGCCGCCTCCGGACGCCCTGCTTCCTCGAGCAGGCGGACGTTCAGGTCCACGATCGCGGCCACGGTCTCCGGCCCCGGCAGGAGGAAGTCCCAGGGCTCGGTGCGGTGATGGTTCGGGGCCAGGATCGCCGAGGCGACGGCCTCCTCGATCCAGGCCTCGGGCACCGGCCCGGGCCGGAAGGTGGCGATCGTGCGGCGGCCGCGGAGCAGGCTCTGGACGGCGGAGAGGTCCATGGCGGGCCCGAGGATAGAAAGGCCGGCCCGGGCACTCCTCCCGACTTCCTGAGATGCCGGATGGCAGCCCTGTGGCATAATGCGGGATCCCGGCCCGCTCTCCCAGACTCTGGCGGGCCGGGCGAGGTCCGACCCCGATGACTCCTTCCCTGAGCCCCCAGAGCCCCGGGATCCAGGCCCGGCGCCTGCCCGTCCCCGGTGCCCCGCGCAAGGCCCCGCCGCTCTTCCTGAGCGGCTTCGGCCACTACTTCCCCGACGAGGTCCTGGACAACCGATTCTTCGTCGAGACCGGAGTGGACACGACCGAGGAGTGGATCGAGTCCCATCTCGGCATCCAGGAACGGCGCCGCGCCCCCGCCGAGCACGACACCAGCCACCTCGGCGCCCGCAGCCTGGAGGACGCCTGCCGGCGCACGGGTTGGAAGCCTGCCGATCTGGACCTCGTGGTTCTCGCAACCTCGACCCCCGACGCCCTGATCCCGGCGACGGCCTCCTTCTGCTGCAAGCACCTCGGGATCGATCCGGTCGCCTTCGACATCAACGCCGCCTGCTCCGGGTTCATCTACGGCCTCGCCGTGGCCCAGGGACTGGTCGGAAGCCTGGGCTCGCAGCGCGCCGCCCTGGTCACCGCCGAGAAGTACACGCGTGTCACCGACTACAGCGACCGGAGTTCCTGCGTCTTCTTCGGCGACGGCGCCGCCACGGTTCTCCTGCAGGCCGAGCGTCCGTCCCGAGGCTTCGAGCTCGTGGATCTGCTCCTCGAGAACCGCAACCAGGGCGCCGACATGGTGACCACTCCGGTGGGCGGCTGTTTCCGCCAGGAAGGCCGGGCGGTCAAGGAGCACGCACTCCAGGCCTTCGTCGGCCTGTCCCGGGAGATCCTGGAGCGCAATGGCGCCACCCCGGCCGGCCTGCGCGGCTTCGTCGGCCACCAGGCCAATCTCCGGGTCCTCGAGACCGTGGCCGCCGAGCTCGGGGTCACGCCGGAGCAGCACTGGAGCAACGTGCGCTGGAAGGGCAACCAGGGCGCGGCCGGCTGTGCCACCTCCTTCGTCGAAGGCGTCCTCGGTCACCTGGAGGAGCTGCGCGACGGCGATCTGGTGCTGTGCACGGTCTTCGGCTCGGGCTTCACCTCCGGCAGCGCGCTCCTACGCTGGACCGCCACCGGGGCCTGAGCGCCCCTTCCCCCGACCCGCCGCCGGCCTTGGCCCGCCAGATCGTCCTGACCCGCTTCGGCGGCCCCGAGGTCCTCGAGGTGACCGAGGGGCCCGACCCGGAACCGCCCGCCGACGGCTACGTCGTCGAGACCCGGGCCATCGGTCTCAATTTCGCCGAGACCGTCGAGCGCCGCGGCGCCTACCGCAAGGACCAGCCGCTCCCCTACCCCATGGGCAAGGAGGCCGCCGGAGTGGTCGTGGCCCGCGGCCCCAAGGCGCGGCGCTTCGAGATCGGCGACGAGGTCCTGGTCGTGAAGTTCGACAACGGCTGCTATGCCGACCGCATCGCCGCCCGCGAGGACCAGCTCCTGCGGCCGCCCCGGGGCCTGGACTGGACGGAGAAGGCGGCGTTTGCGAACACCTTCGCCACGGCCTGGTACGCCATGCACGAGATCGCCCGGGTGCGGCCCGGCGAATCGGTCCTGATCCAGGCGGCGGCCGGCGGCGTCGGCACCGCCGCCGTGCTCCTGGCCCGGAGCCACGGCTGCGAGCCCATCCTGGGCACCGCCGGAGGCGAGGAGAAGTGCCGCCTGGTCGAGGGGCTCGGCGCCCGCCGCTGCGTGGACTACCGCACCGAGGACTTCCGCGAGGCCGTGGCCGCCTTCACCGGCGGGCAGGGCGTGGACTACTGCCTGGAGTCCGTGGGCGGCGAGGTCTACGAGCAGAGCCTGGAGGTCCTGGCGCCTATGGGCCGCCTCGTGATCATCGGCTTCTCCTCCATCCGTGAGGACTACCGCGGCACGCTGAAGCGCATCCATCCTCTGACCGTCTTCCACCGCTCCATCCTCGTCGGCGGCCTCAACGTAGACCACCTGAGCTACCCCTCGCGCCTCGAGGTCTGGGAACGCCTGGTGACCCACGTCGAGGAGCACGGCCTGAAGCCGGTGGTCGGCCCGGTCTTCCGTCTGGAGGAGGCGGCCGAGGCCCATGCCGCCCTGGAGGGCCGGCGCACGGTGGGCAAGGTGATCCTGCTCCCTTGAACCGGTGCCCGGGGGCGCCCCCCGGCAGCGGCTACCGGGGGGCTTCTTCGAGGAGCCCCCGCAGCCGCGGCAGGAGTTCGCCGCTCAGGATCCCGGCGCCGCGGGCGTTCAGGTGATCGAGATCGAACCAGTGGGCCGGACCGAGGCGCCGGCCCAGGGGATCGAGGTCGAGGACCACCGCCTCCGGACCGGCCACCTCCTGCATCCAGGCCAGATGGGCCTCGCGCAGGCCCGGCGGCATGGCCTCCTGGAGCACGCCCGAGACCGGCGGCAGGAAGAGGACCAGACGCGTTCCCGCCGCACGACAGCGCTCGACCAGTTCCTCCAGCACGCCGCGCCAGGCGTGCCCGCTCGCGAAGGGCTGGAGGAGCGCCAGGCGTTCCTCCTTGCGCGCCAGAGCCCGGGCCCAGAGCGCCTCGTCCACGGTTTCCGGCCGGCGCAGGGCCTCGAGGACCGCCAAACGCGGCCAGAAGGAGCCGCGCTCCTCGCGGTCCAGGAGCTCGGCCTTGCGCCAGCGCTCGGCGAGCGCCGGCTGGAGCAGGAACTGGCCCTGGCGCCACAAGGCCCGCGCCCCGAAGACCGCCCGGACCAGGCCCTCCTCGGTCCAGGCCCAGGGCCGGTCCAGGAGGCCGAGGAGGGTCTCGTCCAGGGGCGCGAACCAGCGCCAGTAGAAAAGGACCGAAGGGTCGGTGCGGCGCTCGTTCCAGAAGCCCGGCCGCGCCTCGACGACGAGGAGGCGCGGCGCCCCCTTGGAGAAGGCGATGCGCCCGGCCTCGCGCAGCTGCGGCGCGGTGCCGCCGTGGACGCCCAGGTTCCAGACCTCCAGGGGACGGCCCTCGCGCAGGCTCAGCTCCTCCTCCAGGAGCCGGGCCTGGACCCCCCAGCGGGTCAGGGAGGAACCGAGGAAGACGACTTCCGGGGAGCGGGCCTGCTCCCGGTACACCGGAAAGACCAGGTAGCCCTGGTCCCGGTCCGAGGTGTTGCGCCAGCGCCAGCCCGTGGCCTCGGCCGCGGCGTTCGTGAGCAGGGCCATGAGGACGGCGCCGAGGAGGGTGCGCAGCCAGGTGCGGAGGAGGGGCATGGCCTTCAGAACTGGAAGTAGATGAAGGGCTGCGCCCCGGCCTGGATGGCGGCGAGGAGGCCGAGGACCAGGACCAGAACGGCGCCGCGGACCTCGGCCGGGGCGCGGACGAAGCGCTCCTCCAGCCAGGGGTGGAGGCGCGGGGCGGCCAGATGTCCGGCCCAGACCGCAGCCAGCATGACCAGCAGCCAGGGCTCGAAGAGCGGGCCGTCGAGGCGCGTCCAGGTGGAGTAGACGCGGAAGGCGGTGGCGGCATCCGGGCTCCGGAACCAGACGCCGGTCAGGACCCAGAGGTGGAAGGTCAGGAAGATGTCCCGCGCCGCCCGCAGGAAGCCGGGGCGCGGCGGGCCGGAGCGGGCCTCGCGCAGGGAGCTGCCGACCAGCACGACACCGAGGAACAGCCCCCAGACGGCGAAGTGCCAGGCCGCGCCGTGCCAGAGGCCCCCGAGGAACATCGTCAGGCTCAGGTTGCGCGCCGCCCGCCACGGGCCGCCGCGGGAACCGCCGAGGGGCAGGTACAGGTAGTCGCGCAGCCAGGTCGTCAGGCTGATATGCCAGCGGCGCAGGAGCTCGGCCATGCTGCGTGCCGCGTAGGGCGCGCGGAAGTTCACCGGCAGGCGGAACCCGAGCATGCGCGCACAGCCGATGGCGATGAGGCTGTAGCCGGCGAAGTCCCCATAGACCTGAAAGGCGTAGAAGTGGTGGGCGAGGACGCTGCCGAGGAGCCCGTAGGCCTCGACGTCGGCGTAGTAGGGGTCCACGGCCCGGGCGCCGAAGGTGTCGGCGACGACGATCTTCAGGACCAAGCCGGCGAGGACTGCGTAGAGGCCGCGGGCGGCGTCCTCCGGCCGCGGCCGGCGCATGCGCTCGAGCTGGGGCAGAAACTCCGAGGCGCGGACGATCGGGCCGGCGACGAGCTGCGGGAAGAAGGCGACGAAGAGGGCGAAATCGAGGAGGCTCCGGGCGGGCCGGATGCGCCGGCGGTAGAGATCGATCGTGTAGCTCAGGGTCTGGAAGGTGTAGAAGCTGATGCCCACCGGCAGGATCAGGTGGGCCAGAGGCAGGGGCCCGAGACCGCCCAGGGCGAGCAGCCGGTTCAGGCTGTCCAGGAACCAGTCGCAGTACTTGAAGACGCCGAGCAGCCCGAGGTTCGCGGCCAGGCTCAGGGCCAGGAGGCGGCGGCGCTCCCGGTCGGGGCGGTCCTCGGCGAGGCGGCCGCCCACGAACCAGTCCACGCCGGTGCTGAAGGCGATGAGGAGCAGGAAGCGCGCGTCCCAGGAGCCATAGAAGACATAGCTCGCCAGGAGCAGGAAGGTCTTGCGCGCCCGCGGCCGCCCCTGGAGCAGGAGGTCCCCGAGAAGGACCGCCGGCAGGAAGAGGGCGAAGAGGACCGAGGCGAAGCTCATGGGCGCCGGCCGGAACGGAGGATCCCCCGGCCTCCGGCCCGCTTGCGGGGCCGGATCCGGGGGATCCTAGGGGCGCGGCGCTTCGGACCTCAGCGCCCGGCGCCGGGCAGCAGCTGCCAGAAGCTCGGGTCCTGCGCCAGGGTCCGCGAGAGCGGCCGGCGCGGCAGGGTCCCGAAGCCGCCGGGCCCGAGGCCGGCCCGGCCAGGGCCGCCGCGGTCCAGCTCTTCCAGAGGCCGGCCGGGGAGAACCGGGCGGCCGTCGCCGAGAACCTCCTGGAAACCCGGGGCCTTGGTCGGGTCGAAGAGGACCTCAAAGGCGTTCCGGCCGCCGCCGAGGAAGCCTTCCTGCGGGGCGTGGCGGCCGGGAGCGAGGTGCTCGACCACGGACGGGGTCGGACGGGCGGAGGCCGGCTGCAGGCGCAGTTCGCGGTACTCCCGGAGGAGGCGTGCCTGGAGATCCGGGACGGAGGGCTCCTGGGGAGCCGCGGCGGCGAGAAGGAGAAGGAGGGGGGTGAGGCTCATGGCGTCGTCGGAGAAGGGGTCCCCTCCCCTATCGGCCGGGAAGACCTTTCCCTTGGGCCCTCCGCGGTGCCGCGGAAGGCCCAAGGGAGCTGCCGGAAGGCCTGGAAGGGCCGGCCGGCGCCCTCCCCGGAGCGCCGGCGGACCGGCCCGAGAGCGCGGAAGGGGCTAGAATGCCCGGTCCTTACGTCCCTCCGACCGCCGGGAAGGCCCCGGAATGCCCGATCCATGACCGTGACCACGACCCGCGACAGCGCCTGGAGCGCCGAGAACTGCCAGGAAACCCTGGCCGAGCTGCGCTCCCAGTACCCCCGCTACACCGACAACGAGCTCTACGCCATCTGGTGCCACCTGAACGGGCGCATCCCCAAGGACGAGGACGGCAAGCTCATGCTGGACACCTGGCGCATGCACGCCGCCGAGGACGGGCGCCATGTCCAGGAAGGCGGCTTCTCCGTGACCCCGGCCATGTACGGCCGGGCCCTCAAGGCCCAGCCCGGCGTGCCGAAGCCGCGGCAGCAGACGCGGCGCAAGGAGGAGGCCCCCGCGCCCGAGCCGGCCGCCGCACGCCCGCGCGGCGCCGCCCGCCTGAGCGACCGGGCGCTGGCCTGGGCCCGCGAGTTCGACCGGGTCACCGCCCAGGTCGAAGAGCTGGCCCGGCTCCAGGAGCAGATGGACCAGGTCCTGGACCGCCTCCACGGCTGCCGCCGGAGCATCCTGGAGGACCTGGCCGAGGAACGGCCCGAGGTCCGCCCGCTTCTCGAGGAAGCCGGCCTGCTCTGAGACGAGAGGCACGGCCTCCAGGGCCTGCGGAAGGGCCTCCGGCGCGGAGCCCGAGTCCCCTCCCGCCTCGGGAACGGGAGTTGCTGGTGGCCGGGTAGCCTGGAGGCTTCCCGCGCCGAGCCGTCCCGCCATGCCGAGCCGCCCGACCGGATCCCCCCTGCCCGTCTCCCTGCCCCGGCGCTCCGCCGGGTGCCTGGCCCTCCTGCTCCTCGGCGCAGTTCCCCTGGCCGCCCAGGACGGCGGCCGCCCGCCCGTGGATCGCGAGGCCATGTGGCCGGCCCCCACCGCCGAGGATTGGGCGAAGCCCTGCCTCATCCGCTGGCAGCGGAGCTGGGAGGACGCCCTGGAGGTCGCGAAGCGCACCGGCAAGCCGATCCTCGTCTGCGTGAACATGGACGGCGAGATCGCCAGCGAACACTACGCCGGCATCCGCTACCGGCAGCCGGAGATCGCCGCCCTCTACGAGCCCTATGTCTGCGTCATCGCCTCGGTCTACCGCCACAACCCGGTGGACTACGACGAGCAGGGCCGGCGCATCGAGTGCCCGCGCTTCGGGACGGTTACCTGCGGGGAACACATCGCCCTGGAGCCGGTCGTCTACGAGCGCTTCCTCGACGGGCAGCGGGTGGCGCCGCGCCACATCGGCGTCGGCCAGGGCGGCGAGGAGCTGTACGACGTCTACTACGCCTGGGACACGGACTCGGTCTTCGAAGCCATCCGCGAGGGCGTCGCCGGCTGGCCGCCGCCGCTTCGGCCAGGCAGCGACCGGACCCTCGAGGACCAGGTGGCGAGCCCCGACAGCCGCGACCGCGAGGAGGTGGAGCGCCTCTTCCTGGAGGGTTCCCCCGGAGACCGCCGCCGGATCCTCGAGGCGGCGGCGGCCCTCGGCGCGGACGCACCCCTCCAGATCCTGCGCCTCGCGATCCGCGGGGCCGACGCCGGTCTGGCCCGCGCGGCGCGCCGGGCGCTGGGATCGGTCCCGAGGCCCGAGGCGGTCCAGGTCCTCCTCGAGGAACTGGGCCGGCCCATGGAGCGGGAGGACCGCGAGGTCGTCCTGGAGTCCCTGGAACGCCTGGGCGAGCGCCTGCCCGAGGCGCGGAGTCTCGCCCGCGTGCACCGAGGCCTGGCGGAGGCGGAGGCCACCGTGGACCTGGGACCGTGGTTCCAGGCACCGGCCGTGGTCCCGGCCTTCCCCGAGCGGAGCACCCTGGAAGCGCGCCTGGAGTACGCCGGGGCGACGGCCGCCGATCCCGAGGCCCTGACCGAGCGCGCCGAGGCGGCCCTGCTCCTGGCGGTGGACCCCGAGTCGCGCCGCGACCTCACGGGCCTGCGCGGCCTGGCCGGCCGCCACCAGCGGCTCCGCTTCGAAGACGCCCTGCGCGCCGCTGCCGAGGCCCGGGAGGCCGGTGCCCGGGACGGGCGCGTGGACGCCGTCGAGGCCGCGGCGGCCTGGTACCTCGGCCGGGACGAGGAGGCCTTCGCCCGCGCCGAGGCCGCGGTCCGGGCCCTGCCGCCGGGCGCCTCCTCCTGGACCGCCTTCGCCGCCCTCTCGATCTTCGCCGAGGGCCGGCGCCGGGCCATCCTCGCCGCCCGCGAGAAGGGTGAGGAGTGGCCGGTGGAGTGGCTGCGCGACGTCCACGGGGTCTATGCGCTCCTCGGCGATCACCCCCTCGGCAGCCCGGAACTCGTCGCCGCGCATGTGGACTTCCTGGACGAACTCGGAGGCCGGGCCGCCGCCGAGCCGGTCCTGCAGCAGGGGCTGCGCCGCTTCCCGGATTCGTGGGCGCTGCAGGAACGCTTCCGCCGCTTCGTCCTGCGGGAGCAGAGCGTCGAAGCCCTGGAGCCGGCCTACGCCGCCTGGATGGCGGAGCCGGGAGCTCCGGAGAACCTGGCCTGGTGGGCCGGCTACGCC
>JALUUN010000010.1 GCA_027021325.1 Planctomycetota bacterium | reverse complement strand
CTCTGGGAGGACTCCTTCCGGGCCATGGCCGGCTCTCCAGGGGCCGAGGCCGGTTTCCTGGAGCCCGCCCCGGGACGGGTCCTGGCCGGCCTGGCGCGCAAGATCGCTCCGGGAGCCCGGGTGCGGCCCCTCGACGGGCGTGAAGCCCTGGAGGCCCTCGTGGCCTCCCTCACCGGCTGACCCCAGGAACGATGGAACGGGATCTCCAGGACCAGCGCATCCTCCTCACCGGCGCCAGCCGTGGGATCGGCCGCGCCATCGCCCGGGAACTGGCCCGCCGCGGCGCCCGGGTGGCCGGCCTGGCCACTCGTCTGGAGAACCTCGAGGCCACCGGAGCCGAGGTCCGGGACGCCGGGGGGGAATGGCTGCCCCTGGCCGGGGACGTGGCCGATCCGGCCACCGCCGAAGCGGCGGTCCAGGCCCTGGGCGAGACCTGGGGCGGGGTGGACGGCCTCGTGGCCAACGCCGGCATCACCCGGGACAACCTGCTCCTGCGCATGTCCCCCGAGCAGTTCCGGGAGGTCCTGGAGACCGACCTGGCCGGGCCCTTCTGGTTCCTCAAGGCCGTGACCCGCCCCATGATGAAGCAGCGCCACGGGCGGATCGTCCTGATCGGCAGCGTCGTGGCGCGCATCGGCAACGCCGGCCAGGCCAACTACTGCGCCGCCAAGGCCGGACTCCACGGGCTGGCGCGGAGCGCTGCCGTCGAGCTGGGCGGCCGCAACATCACCTGCAACGTGGTGGCCCCGGGCTTCATCGAGACCGAGATGACCGGTGCCCTCCCCGAGGAGGTCCGGAAAGGCATGCTGTCTAAGATTGTTCTTGGACGAGAAGGCCGGGGAGAGGACGTGGCGGGGGCCGTGGCCTTCCTCCTGGGCCCGGCGGGGGGTTACGTGACCGGCCAGGTCCTGGTCGTGGACGGCGGCCTCTCCCTGGGCTGAGGCGCTCCCGGCGCCGCCGCCCGGACGGGGCCTTTCCCTCGCCCCTGCGGGCACCTAGAATCCCCGCCGTTCCTGCGGTTCAGCCGAACCGTCGTTCCCCGACAGCCCCGGCCCGGCCGCGGCCCGGAATCCTCCGGCGCCCCGGGAGCCGACCGGAACCCGGCCCGGAGGGACGGACCGGCGGCCCCGGCCCTGCGGCCACCCCGGCACTCCCCGTGAACCGGATCCCGCCCGCTGCGGGTCTTCCGGCCTGCCCATCCTGGAGACAGACGTGAGCAACAACGAGATCGAAGAAAAGGTCTACGAGATCATCTGCGAGCACATGGGTGCCTCGCGGGACAAGCTCACTCCTGAGACGAGCTTCATCAACGATCTCGGAGCGGACAGCCTCGACACCGTGGAACTCGTCATGGAGTTCGAGAGCGCCTTCGACATCACCATTCCCGACGAGGACGCCGAGAAGATCCAGACGGTCGGGGACGCCATCAGCTACATCACCAGCAAGACCGCGGCCGCCAACAACTGATGGCCGGGCCGGGAGCGGTCCTCCCAGGAGGAGCGGCTGCTCCCGGCCGGAGTCTGTCAGGACGCCGGCCACGGCCCGCGCAGGAAGGGAGGAGGCCTTGAACGGGCAGCGACGCGTCGTGGTGACCGGCCTCGGGGTGATGGCCCCGCTGGGGCCGGACCCCGGGACCTTTCTCGAGAACCTCCTGGCCGGGCGCAGCGGGATCGTCCCCATCACCCGCTGGGACGCCAGCGCCCACGCCAGCCGCATCGCCGGTGAGGTCCAGGGTACGGTCTTCCGGCCCGAGGACCACTTCTCCCGGCAGCAGCTGCGGCGCCTGGATCCGTTCTGCCAGATCGGCCTCGCGGCTGCCCGCCAGGCCATGGCCGACGCCGGTCTGGCCGAGGGCGTCGAGGGCGTCTGCCCGCCGCCGCGGGCCGGATCCATCTTCGGCACCGGCATGGGCGGCATCGTCACCATTCTCGACACCCAGAAGGTCCTGGAGAACAGCGGCCCGCGCCGGGTGACGCCCTTCTTCGTGCCGGCGACCATGGCCAACGCCCTGGCCGGCAATGCGGCCATCGAGTTCGGACTCCAGGGGCCCTGCTTCACGACCGCTTCGGCCTGTGCCTCGAGCGGCCACGCCCTGGGCATGGCCCTGCGCGAGATCCGTTCCGGCGCTGCGGATCTGATGCTCGCCGGCGGCGCCGAGGCCGTGGTCGTGCCCCTGTGCGTGGCCGGCTTCAACTCCCTGCGCGCCCTGAGCACCCGGAACGACACGCCGGAGCAGGCCTCCCGCCCTTTCGACCGCGATCGGGACGGCTTCGTCATCGGCGAAGGCGCCGGCGCCCTGGTCCTCGAGGAACTGGAGCACGCCCGCGCCCGGGGCGCGCGCATCTACTGCGAACTCGCCGGCTTCGGCCAGAGCGACGATGCCGGCCACATCACCGCTCCCGACGCCACCGCCCGGCGTCCGGCGGCTGCCATGAGCAGCGCCCTGGAAGACGCAGGCATGGATCCCTCCGAGGTGGACTACGTGAACGCCCACGGCACCTCGACCGCCCTGAACGACGCCATGGAGACCCGGGCCATCAAGATCGCCCTGGGCGAGGAGCAGGCCCGGCGCGTGGCGGTCTCCTCGACGAAGTCCATGATCGGCCACCTCATTGGCGCGGCCAGTGCCGTCGAGGCGGTGGCCTGCGTGAAGATGATCGAAGGCCAGGTGGTCCACCCGACCCGGAACTGCGAGCATCCCGACGTCGAGAACGGTTGCGACCTGGACTACGTCCCCGAGGGCGCCCGCGAGATGGAGATCCGCGGAGTCCTGTCCAATTCCTTCGGCTTCGGGGGCCACAATGTCAGCCTGGCCTTCCGCCGGCTCTGATCCCCAGCCATGAAGCAGCGATTCGCCGAGGCCCTGCGCCAGTACCGCAAGGACCTGTTCCGCGTCGAACACGACCCCAAGGAACTGGCCCAGATGACCGATGAAGCCTTGCGGGTCGCCCGGGAGGCCCTGGACAACAGCTATCGCTACCACGTCCACAAGGTGCCGGACCCCGAGCGGGCCGAGATGATCAACCTCATCAACAACTACGTGATCGAGGCCATCCTCCCGCCGGTCCTGGAGAAGGTCTGCCGCCGCCAGCTCCTGGCAGAACGCAAGCTGGAACTCCTGGTCCACCTGCTGGAGGAGGCCCTCGACCGCATCGAGTAGCCGCCCCGGGCGGCGCGGGGGCCATGCCGACCGACACCCACGCCACGGAGATCCCGCCGGGCCTCGCCCGGCAGCTGCAGGAACGCGGCCTGGAGGCCGTTCTCGAGCCCGCCCGCCGTGCCGGGCCCGCCGCCCTGAGGGCCTTGGTCCGGGACCTGGAAGCGGTGGACTGGACGATGCTGGACCGCCAGCGGGCGGCGCTGCTGGAGGGCCCGCCGCCGCCGCCCGAGGGCCTGGAGCCCCCCGAGCTCCTGCCGCCCTCGCTCCAGGACACGCCCGAGAACCGGGCCGCAGCCGAGGCGGGCTGGGAACTCCTGCGCCGCGGCGGGGCGGCGCTCGCCACCGTCGCCGGCGGGCAGGCCAGCCGCTTGGGCTTCGAGGGACCCAAGGGCGCCTTCCCCCTGGGTCCGGTCTCGGGAGCCACTCTCTTCCAGATCCTCGCCGGGCAGGTGCGGCGGCTGCGGGAGCGTGCCGGGTGGAAGATCCCCTGGGTCATCCAGACCGGCCCGGGGAACCACGCCGACACCGAAGCCTTCTTCGAGGCCCGCTCCTGGTTCGGGCTCGGCCGGGACCGTGTGCGCCTGGTCTGCCAGGGAACCCTTCCCGCTCTGTCCGAGGAGGGCGGTTTCCTCCTGGCGGCTCCGGACCGCCTGTTCCGCAACCCCGACGGCCACGGCGGTTTCTACCGCGCCTTGACCCGCTCCGGCACTCTTGCCTGGCTGCGCGAGCAGGGGGTCGAACACCTCTTCTACTGCCAGGTGGACAACCCCCTGGTACGCATGGGCGACCCGGTGTTCCTCGGCCACCACCTCCTGCAGCGGGCCGACATGTCGGTGAAGGTGGTGGAGAAGACCGATCCCGCCGAGAAGGTCGGGCTCGTGGTCCGGCACGAGGGGCACCATCTCTGCGTCGAGTACTCGGACCTGAGCGAGGAATTCTGCGCGCGCCGCGCCGCCGACGGCGGCCTGGAGTTCCGCGCCGGCAACATCGCCCTCCATGCCTTCCGCCTGGACTTCGTCGAGGCCATGGCCGGCGCCGACCTGCCCCTGCACCTGGCCCGCAAGCAGGTCCGCGCTCTCGACGGCCACCTGGATCCGGTCCCGCGTCCGGGTGTGAAGTTCGAGACCTTCGTCTTCGACGCCCTGCCCCGGGCCGGAAAGGTGGTCGTCCAGCTGGCCGACCGCGCCGAGGAGTTCAGCCCGGTCAAGAACCGCGAGGGCGTGGACTCGATCCGCAGTTCCCGCGAGCACGCCGACGCCCGAGCGCGCCGCTGGATGGAAGCCCTGGGCCTGCGCCCGGCGGCTGCGGGCTGGACCGAGATCGAGCCCGGCCTCGCCCTGGACCTGGAGGACCTCCGCCGGCGCCGGGACGAGCTGGAGCTGGCTTGCGGCGGCCGGCTCCTGCGCCGCCGCCGCGCCTGAGGCCGGGAGCGGCTGCAGGTCGTGCCCGCGGCCTCTCCGCCGGGACCTCCTCAGGAGGATCCGCCGGATGGGCGCTCGGGGGCGTGGCGGGGGATGGGCAGGTACTCGACGCTCGGCTGCCGCCGCACCGGCTGCGGGTACATCCCCATCAGGGTCATGACCGGCTCCGGAATGTCCGTCGAGACCCGCAGCCCGAGCTCCCGGGCGTCCTCGGGGGTGATC
>JALUUN010000009.1 GCA_027021325.1 Planctomycetota bacterium | reverse complement strand
CTCCGTCCTGGTTGAGGGTGGCGGCGAGGATCCGGTCGCCTTCCCGCTTGTCCACGGGGACGGACTCGCCGGTGACCGGCGACTCGTCCACGCTCGAGCGTCCCTCCAGGACGACGCCGTCGGTCGGGATGGACTCGCCCGGCCGGACCAGGAAGACCTGGCCCGGCTCCAGATCCGTGGCCGGGATCGTGACCTCCTGTCCGTCGCGCAGGATTCGTGCCTCTTTGGGGGCCAGGTCGAGGAGGCTGCGGATGGAGGCGCGGGTGCGGGCGTAGACATACTCCTCCAGGCCCTCGGCGGTGCCGTAGAGGACGCACAGAAAGGCGGCCTCGTTCCACATGCCGAGGAGGAGGGATCCCCCCGTCGCGGCCAGCATGAGGATCTCGATCCCGACGGCGCGCTCCTCCAAGAGCTCTTCGAGGCCCTCCCGGGCCCAGTGGGAAGCGCTGAGGAGGATGGCGGCTCCGTAGAGAAGCATCCGGAGCGGGTCGGAGAGGAGCCCCTGCTCGGTGAGCCCCCAGGCGAGGACCGCCAGCAGGCCGCCGAGGAGGGCGTTGCGCATCGGCGGGTGGGCGTACCAGGGGCCGTCGAAGCCTTGTTCCTCTTGAGAGCGTTCCATGGGATTCGGGCGGGGCGGGTCCCTGGGGCCGGGGAAGGCGCGGCGGCCTCCGCCAGGGGCTGAAAGACCGCGTTTGCGGAGAGGCCGGCTCCCATGCTAGAAGCGGGGTGCCCCTTCCGGGTCTTCCTTCCCCCCGTTCTCACCCCAGCCCGGCATGATGTCGCTCGCCGCTTCCACCCTTCTCCTGGCTCCCGCTCTGGTTCCCGCCCTGCCCGCGCCCCAGGGAGGTCCCGAACCCGGCGGCGTCTTCGAGGAGACCGGGGACTCCTGGCTGGGCCGGGAGACCTCCGACAACTACGGCGAGACCCTGGCGCTTCTCGGGGACCTGGACGGCGACGGTGTCCGGGACTTCCTCGTGGGAAGCGGAATCGCCGACGCCTCCGGGCTCGTGAACTCCGGCCGGGTCGAGGTGGTCTCGGGCGCGACGCGCTCGGTCCTCTTCGAACTCGCGGGCTCGGCAGGCCTGGAGTCCCTGGGCGCGGCGGCGGCCCCCGCCGGCGACGTGGACGGCGACGGCCGCGAGGACTTCGCTCTGGGGGCGCCCGGCGCCGCCGGGGGCGGGGCGGTCTCCGTCCATGCGGCTTCCGGCCTCCAGCTCCGGACGATCCCGGCGCCGGCCGCCTCGGGCGCCTTCGGGGCAGCCCTCGCCCTCCTCGACGACCTCGACGGCGACGGGATCCCTGAACTGGCGGTGGGGGATCCCGAGGCGGACACGCCGGGCCTGGGCGGTCAGACCGGCCGGGTCAGCGTGCACGCGGGGGCGGACGGCTCCCTGCTCTGGAGCGCGGGCGGAATCGCGCCCGGCGATCGCCTGGGCGAGGTCCTGGCGGCGGTGGGGGACGTGGATGGCGACGGCCTCGCCGACCTCCTGGCCGGAGCGCCCGGCGCGGATCTGCCGGGTCTCCCGGCCTCGGGGGCGGCGCGGCTGCTTTCCGGGGCGGACGGGAGCCTCCTCTGGGAGGCGCGGGGGACGGCGGCCTTCGCCTCCTTCGGCTCCCAGGTAGCCGGTCCGGGGGACGTGGACGGCGACGGCGTGCCCGATCTCGTCGTGGCGGCGCCCCGGGATCCGCTGAGCGCCGCCGGCTCGGGCAACGGCCGGGTCCAGGTCTTCTCCGGGGCGGACGGTTCGCTCCTCTGGGAGCGCCTCGGCCAGCGCGGGGAGGAGGCGGGGCGCGCCCTCGCCGTGCTCGAGGATCTGGACGGCGACGGCGTGTCCGAACTGGCGGTGGGGGCCGACGGCGGCGCCCACGGCGGCATCGTCTTCGTCGTCTCGGGGGTGGACGGGACCGAGCTGGTGCGGATCGAGAGCCCGGGGAACATGAGTCTGGGCTACGGCACCTCCCTGCTCGGCCTCGGCGACCTGGACGGCGACGGCGCGCCGGAGCTGCTTCTTTCCGACCCGTCGGCGCTGGTCTACGCCAACGGCACGGTGACGACGAAGGGCGCGGTCTGGCACTTCGCCTGGAAGCCGGCCCTGTCCCTGAGCCCGTCCTCGATCTCGGCCTCGGCCGGCGGCGACCTCCAGGTGGATCTCGACTTCCGCTACCAGTCGCTGGTCGTCGCCCCGGGCTTCCCGGCCTTCCGCTATCACCTTCTCGTCTCCGCCGCCGGCCCGGGCCCGACCGTCCTGGAGGGCCTGGCCGTCCCCCTCACCGAGGACGCTCTCTACGCCGCCTCCCTGGCCGGTTCCTACCCGGGCAGCCTCGCCGAGACCGCCGACGGCCCCCTGGACTTCCAGGGCAACGCCACCCTGACCATCCCGGTTCTCCCCGGCCAGCTCACCCCTCTCACCGGCCGCACCCTCTGGCTCGCCGCCGTAGCCTACGACCTCGCTCCGGGCCTGGGCCCGGTGTACCTGCACGCGGCGTCGCGGGCGGTGGGGTTGCGGGTGGTGCCGTGAGAGCTGGTAGCGCGTACAGCTCTCCTTCTGCATGGCATAGCGGTCGTGCCTCTCAGCTTCTTGCCTCTTCTGGTCCTTCCGAAGGCCGAGGGTTTCCCGGCTTCTGGAGGCTGGGCCTTGACGGTGGGTAATCTTAGATACAGAAAACGGTGAGAATCTTCGCGGAATGCGATACGCCTGTGTAGAGGCATGAGGGAAGCGACGAACCCGCCTACTACCTCAATCGTTCCCGCATGCTGCACCCACAAGTTGAATGTGTGGGAGTCTATCGGCAGGTCCGAGCTCTCCGCCCCGTGGGCACCTGGCGAACACTCGATCGCCCTTGCCTGCGACCCCATGAGGAAGGACCATTAGGAGTGATACCGATGAGTGAACGACCTACCAAGGAAAACCCTGGATCGAACGGCTACGAGTTCTTGCCTCGGGAGTGGCGTTCGCTCCCGCCCAGGAAGAAGGCCGCCGCGGCCGCGTTTGCATTGTTCCTTCTGTTGGTCCTCTTCCCTCCGTTTTCGAGAAACCTGTTCGACAAAGGCATGGGTAAGTTCCAGGGATACCGATTCATCCTCAATGACTCTGACTATGTGACCATCAATTGGAAGATCCTTCTCCTGGAGTGAATGGTAATCCTTCTTGGCGCGGGACTGTATGCGTACCTATCAAACCAAGGTCGCGAATCTACAGGATCCCCCTCGGAGGGTACAGAGTAGCCCGTGCGTTTGTCTCGAATCCTGTAGCGCGGGGTCTGGCAAGCTCCACCAATGTCCTGCTGCTTTCGTTTGCGCCAGTCCCCCGAGGAGAACGATTCATGCGGAAAGAAGACAGAGCCGCCCAGATTTGGTCCGTTCTCGCCCTTGCCGCACGCAACCGGCAGATCCTGACCTACGAGATCCTCGCGAGACTCATCGGTGTGCCCATGCCTGCCCTGGGCAGACTGCTTGAGCCCGTTCAGTCCTTCTGCCTGAAGCACCAGTTCCCGCCGCTCACGGCCCTGGTGGTCAGCAGCGAGTCGGGACGGCCTGGGAGCGGCTACACCGCGGGAAGTGATGTTCCCGCCATGCAGCAGAGAGTGTTCGCACTGGATTGGTTGAAGGTTGGCTGCCCGAGCCCCGAAGAGCTTGCCGAGGCGCTGCGGACTCATCCGTCGAGGCGCGGGCAATGGGGAACCTGACGGCTGCCGCTTACCGTCCCACCCTCCGCACCTGGTCTTCCACCAGCCGGCCATCGGTATCGAAGACCTGAACGCGGTAGCGGCCGGGGCTGAGGCCCTGGAGGCGGCGGGTGCGGCCGGGCGGGGGGAGGGGGACCTGGAGGGGGTAGCCGCCGCCGAGGATGCGCCACCAGCGGCACCAGGCGGCGGTGGGGAAGCCCGGGCCGCCGTCGTGGCGCTCGACCACGTCCAGGGCGGGATCGCCGGCGGCGGCGGGGGTGCGGAGGAGGAGGCCGCCGCCCTGGATGCGCAGGAGGAGGCCGGCGGTGGGACGGCCCGGGCGCCAGGAGGCCCGGGCGATCCGGAAGGGCCGCCCGGCGGGCGCCGCCGAGGTCCAGGTGACGAGATCCACCGGCCGGGCCTCGGGCAGGTGCAGGCGGAAGGCGCCGTCCTCGAGGTTCGCACGGCCCAGCACCCGCACTCCGTCCCAGGCGACCACCGGCGCGCCGAAGTCCTCGAGCGCAGCCGCCGGCCCCGACGCGAGCCGCCCCTCCAAGACCACCGCCGGCTCCCGCAAGCGCAGCTCCACCTCGCGCGTCTCGCCCGGCGCGAGGAGGACCTCGAGCACCGTACTCTCCAGCACGCCGCCGTCGCCGCCGCGGAAGGCCATCAACTCCCAGGGCCCGGCCGGGACCGAGGCGAAGACGAAACGCCCATCGCCGCCCGCCCTCTGGAGCCAACCCTCGGCGGGGAGTTCGAGGCTCCGCTCCGGCACGGTCTCCGGTCCCGCCGGCGAGAGCACGACCAGCCCGTTCCGCGCCTCGCCCGCCTCGTCGAGGAGCACCCCCTGGAGGCGCGCTGCCGGCGGCAGATCCAGGAGCCCCAGGTCGTGGACCCCCGGGCCCAGCGTCCAGGGCCCCGCCTCGGCCCGCACCAGCCCGTCGCCGGCCGTGAAGCGGACCTCCTGGCCGATCCAGGCCTGACCGACGCGCACTTGGAGGCCGCGGCTCCCCGGCGGCCAGAGCCGGACCCCTACGCCCTGGCCCGCCTCGCGCTCGGGGAACCAGAGGGCGAACTTCACCGGCGGCGCGCCCTCCGGCCGCTGGGGCAGGCTCGCCCGGATCCGCGGCGCGGGCGGGAGCACCACTTCACCCAGCTCCTCCCAG
>JALUUN010000008.1 GCA_027021325.1 Planctomycetota bacterium | reverse complement strand
CGGCAATGCCGGCGGCGATCCGGCAGCCCAGGCAGCAGTAGTAGGGCGGCGGTCCCGAGGCCCGGGCCGGAAGGCCGCAGTGGTCGCAGGCCGCCCGCTTCATGCGGCGGTGCCTCCCGAGGCCTCAGCGGGTGCTTCCGGCTCTCTCTCCGCCCCCTCTTCCGAGGGGGGCAGGGCGCTTCCCGTTCCCTGGAGGAAACCCATGCGCAGGGTGGCGGGCAGGCCGCGCCGCTCGAAGTAGCGCTCGCAGGCCTCGACGCAGTCCCCGCAGCGGATGCAGTAGCCGCTCGCGTCCTCGGCCGAGAAGTAGAAGCCCAGGGGCTCCCGGGCCCGGCCCAGAAGGTCCCGGGGCTCCAGTTCCATGGGGCAGGCCTTCACGCACAGCCCGCAGTCCTCGCAGGGACTGCCGTCGGGCCGCCGCTCGATGCCGGTCTGCGTCCGGGCGCCCAGGACCGAGAAGTAGACGCCGCTCGGGCAGAAGCGGCTGCAGGTGTTCCAGCCCGGCCCGGCGATCTGGATCCAGGAGACCGCGCCGAGGGCGAGCCAGCCGCCCAGGGTCGCGAGCCGCGCCCGCGGGCTTCCCACCCAGAGGACGGCGGGGTCCACGAACCAGAGGAGGAAGAGGCTGGCGAAGAGGAGCGAGACCGCGAGGGCGATGGCCTGGCCGGCGAGGCCGAAGGAGGCGTCCTTGCGCCCGAGCCGGCCGCGTAGCCAGTCGGCCCAGCGGTTCATGAAGTTCACCGGGCAGACCCAGCCGCAGAGGAAGCGGCCGCTCCAGCGCACCAGGAGCACGATCCCCACATTGACCAGGCCGAAGGGGATCACGAAGTCCCGCAGCGTCTGCAGGAAGGGGGCTGGATGGCCGAAGAGCAGGTGGTTGCCGCGCCAGAAGTCGAAGCGCAGGATCCCGAGGAGGGGGATCGCCGCCACGAGGAGGTGGACGGCCGCGAAGGCCGCCAGGCGATAGCGGAAGTAGCGGTGGGCCCGGACTCCCTTGCGGTGGCCGAGGCGCCAGAGGAGGAGCCGGCGGCGCCGGAGGTGTTCCCGGGTCCGGGCGAAGGACGACATGCTCCTCTCTCCTAAGCCCGGCGGCCGAGGGGGGCCAGGGCGGCCTAGGGTTCCAGGCGCAGGACCGCCCAGGGCATCAGGGCAGGGTCGCCCCGGCGCCGCAGGTGGCGCAGGGCGGCCTCCGGCTCGGGGCGCGGGCGCAGCCGCCGGCTCCGGCCCTTCCCCTCCAGGCGCAGGGGCGCCCCCGGGGGGTGGAGCTCTTCGCCCAGGGCGATTTCCAGGGGCCGCTCGGGCCCCTCGATGCGGAGGACACCGTCCTCCAGGGAGACCTCGATCCGAAGGCCGGCCTCGGGGGCGGGCAGGCGCAGCCAGTAGTGGTCCTCGATCACCCCGTCGGTCGTCCGCCACCAAAGCTGCGGGGGCCAGGCCCGGCGCCGGTGCGGCAGGAGCTCCGCCAGGCGGTCCCGGTCCGGGAGGCCGGTGTGGCCGTGGGCGGGGAACTCCCTCCAGGTGAAGGGAAAGGCGCCGGGATGCTCCGTGCGGAGTTCCTCCAGGGCGGCGGCGAAGCGCCGACAGCGCTCGATCCGGCCGTAGGCGGTGTCCTTCTCGCCGCAGAAGAAGCTGAAGGGAAGATCGTGCAGGCCGAGGGGATCGCTCTGACCGTCGGTAGGGGCGGCGGCCGAAGCATGGGCCGTGGCGAAGAGGTCGGGCATCTTCGGCGCGCAGGCGAAGACGCCGTAGCCGCCGTGACTGTAGCCGATGAGGATCACCCGGTCCGGATCCACCTCCTCGGCGGCGAGGAGCTGCATGCGCAGGCGCTGGAGCAGGGGATAGAAGGCGTCCTTGTAGAAGCCATTCCAGGTGTCGTCGGGAGCGCGCAGGGCGAGGTAGAGGTAGCCCGAGACCCCCGGGTGGTCCCGGTAGTAGATCTGCATGTGGCGCCACTGCTGGTCGTTGACCTCGGGCGGGACGCCGCCGCCGCCGTGCAGGGCGATGACCAGGGGCCAGCCGTTCTCGGGCCGCTCGCCCACCCGCTTCAGCGTGTAGGGGCTCGTGAGGGCGCCGTGGCGGACGCGTCGCTCCTCGTGGTCCCGGATCCATTCCTGGACCGCCGGCGAGGCCTTCCAGGCCGTCCAGGCCCTCTCCCGGAAGGCGTCGAAGTCCCGGCGGAGGAGACGGGCGGCCTCCGGAGGGAGCCGGGGCTCCTCGCCGGCGGGGGCGGCGAACCAGGCTTCCAGGGCGGCATCGAGTCGCGAGGGCGGACGGCCCTGCCCCCGGGCCGGGGCGGCGGGGCCGGCGAGCAGGAGGGCCAGGAGGAAGAGGGGGGAGGCGCTCCTCAAGCCTCCTCGCTCTCCCGCTCCCGGGCCATCCTGGCCAGCTGGTCCAGGACTCCGGGATCGGCCAGGGTCGTCACGTCGCCGAGCACCCGGCCCTCGGCGATGTCGCGCAGGAGGCGCCGCATGATCTTGCCGCTCCGGGTCTTCGGCAGTTCCGGCGTGAACAGGATCCGTTCCGGCCGCGCCAGACCGCCGATCAGGCGGCCGACATGCTGGATCAGCTCCTGCGCCAGCTCCTCACCGGGTTCGAAGCCCTGGCGCAGGATCACGAAGCCCACCGGCGCCTGTCCCTTGAGCTCGTGGTGCACGCCGATGACGGCGGCCTCGGCCACGGCCGGATGGTCCACGAGCGCGCTCTCGATCTCCATGGTCGAAAGACGGTGGCCGGAGACGTTCATGACGTCGTCCACGCGGCCCAGGATCCAGAAACGACCCCGCTCGTCGCGGCGCGCTCCGTCGCCGGGGAAGTAGCGGCCCGGGAAGCGCTTCCAGTAGGTGGCCTCGTAGCGCTCGGGGTCACCCCAGATCCCGCGCAGCATATGCGGCCAGGGGCGGGTCAGGACCAGGTAGCCGCCGCCGGTCTCGACCTCCTTCCCCGCCTCGTCCACGACCGCCGCGCCGACGCCGGGGAAGGGCAGGGTGGCGGAGCCGGGCACGGTCTCGGTGAGGCCCGGGAGCGGCGTGATCATGATGCCCCCGGTCTCGGTCTGCCACCAGGTGTCCACGATCGGGCAGCGGCCGCCGCCGATGTGCTGGTGGTACCAGATCCAGGCCTCCGGGTTGATGGGCTCGCCGACGGTGCCGAGGAGGCGCAGGCTGGAGAGGTCGTGGCCGGCGGGATGCTCATCGCCCCACTTCATGAAGGCGCGGATGGCGGTGGGGGCGGTGTAGAAGACCGTCACCCCGTACTTCTCGACGATCTCCCAGAAGCGGTCCGGGCCGGGGTGGTTGGGCGCCCCCTCGTACATGACCTGGGTGACCCCGTTGGCCATGGGCCCGAAGACGATGTAGCTGTGGCCGGTGATCCAGCCGATGTCGGCGGTGCACCAGAACACGTCCTCCTCGGGCTTCAGGTCGAAGACCAGCTGGCTCGTGGCGTAGACCCCGGTCATGTAGCCGCCGGTGCAGTGCCAGATGCCCTTCGGCTTGCCGGTGGTGCCGCTCGTGTAGAGGATGAAGAGCGGATCCTCGGCCTCCATGGACTCCGGCGGGCACTCCGGGGCCTGCCGCGGCACGATCTCCTCCCAGGCCACGTCGCGCGCGCTGCCCGCACTCGCCGTCTCGACCCCCTGGCCGCGGCGCAGGACCAGGACCTTCTCGACGCTCGGGCATTCCGCCACCGCCTCGTCGGCCACCGCCTTCAGGTCCAGGACCCTGCCGCGGCGCCAGCAGCCGTCGGCGGTGACGAGCAGGCGCGCCTCCTGGTCCTGGATCCGGTCGCGCAGGCTGGCAGCGCTGAAGCCGGCGAAGACGACGCTGAAGATGGCGCCGATCCGGGCGCAGGCCAGGACGGTCATGGCCAGCTCCGGCACCATGGGCATGTACAGGGTGACGCGGTCGCCCCGGCCGATGCCCAGTTCCTTCAGGGCGTTGGCGATGCGGCAGGTCTCCCGGAGCATCTCCTCGTAGGAGAGACGGCGCGTGTCGCCGGGCTCGCCCTCCCAGAGGAAGGCGGTGCGCGTTCCGTGGCCGGCCTCGACGTGACGGTCCAGACACTGCACCGAGGCGTTCAGGCGGCCGCCCAGGAACCAGCGCGCCCGCGGCGGCGTCCACTTGCAGATCGTGTCCCACGGGCGGTCCCACTGCAGCTTCTCCGCCCAGGAGGCCCACCAGGCCTCGGGATCGGCCTCGGCGCGGGCGTAGACCTCGGGATCCCGGCAGTTGGCGCGGGCGGCGAAGTCCGGCGGCGGCGGGAAGCTCCGGCCTTCCTGGAGGAGGGTGTCGAGAGTGGGGGAGGGGTCGTCGGCCATGGCGGGCGGAGGGTCAGTCGAGGCGGCTGGCGAGGTCCGAGCCCCGCTCGGGCGGAGCCACGAGGCCGCGCCGGGATTCGAGGGCGAAGGCGGCCAGTTCGCGCACTTCGGGCAAGGGATCGTCGGCGATCTCCTGCGCCACCTCGCGCGGGGAGCGGCCCTCGGTGAACATGCGCATGAGGGCGTGGCGGACGGCGTCGCGGGTGGCTGGAGGGATGCCGGCGCGGCGCATGCCGATGGCGTTCACCCCCCTCCAGCGCGGCGGGTACTGGCCCGTGACGATGGAGAAGGGCGGGGCGTCCTTGATGAGCATGCAGGCGCCGCCGACCAGGGTCAGGCGGCCGATGGCGCCGAACTGGTGCAGGGCGGAGTGGGCGCTCAGGAAGGCCCCCGCGCCGACCCGGCCGTGGCCGCCGATGGCGGCGCCGTTGACCAGCACCGCGCCGCCGCCGATCACGGCGTTGTGGCCGACGTGGGCGCCGGTCATGAGGAGAACGCCGTCGCCGAGGACCGTGGCCTCGCCCTCGCCCGTCGCCCGGTGCACCGTGGCGTGCTCGTGGAAGACGCAGTCGG
>JALUUN010000007.1 GCA_027021325.1 Planctomycetota bacterium | reverse complement strand
TGGAGGCCTTGAAGGAGACCAACCCCATGCTCGGACTGCGCGGCTGCCGGCTGACCTACCTGGCACCGGAGATCCTCGAGGTCCAGGTTCTCGCCATCCTCCGGGCGGCGGCGGCGGTGCGGGCCGAGGGCGTCCGCCCGCGTCCCGAGATCATGATCCCCCTGGTCGGCCACCGCGAGGAACTGCGGGCCCACGCCGAGACCGTGCAGCGCGTGGCCGACCAGGTGCGCCGGGAGCGGGGCCGGCGCACCGACTGTCTGGTCGGCACCATGATCGAGATCCCGCGGGCGGCGGTCTGCGCTGCGAGCATCGCCGAGGTGGCGGATTTCTTCAGCTTCGGAACCAACGACCTCACCCAGACCGCCCTCGGCATCAGCCGCGACGACTCCGGTCTGTTCCTGCCGGCCTATGTCGAGCACGGCATCTACGAGCGTGACCCCTTCGCCAGCATCGACCGCGAGGGTGTCGGCCGTCTGATGGCCTGGGCCTGCGAGGAAGGGCGGCGGACGCGCCCGGAGATCAAACTCGGCATCTGCGGCGAACATGGCGGCGATCCGCCCTCCATCGACCTCTGCGAGGAGCTCGGCCTGGACTACGTCAGCTGCAGCCCCTTCCGGATTCCGGTGGCGCGGCTGGCCGCCGCCCAGGCGGTCCTGCGCCGGAGGCCGGCGAAGCGGCGGCGGAGGGCCTGAGCGGCGGCGGCAGGGCTTCTTCCGCCCCTGAGGCCTTCCTGACCCCGGGACGCCGGTCCGGAGGCGACGCCGGCTACCCGCCGGAGGGCAGGAGATCCCGGGCCCGCTGGACCCAGGAACCGTCGGCGGCCGGGTTGCCGGCCCAGACCACACGGCCCTCGGGATCCAGGAGGAAGGCCGTGGGCCAGGCCTGGACCCGCCAGGCCTCCCGGCTCCGGGTCCGGGCGCCGAGGGCAAAACCCAGCCCCAGGCGCTCGGCCGCCGCCGCGACCGGACCGGGCTCTTCCTCGCTCACCGCCAGGATGCGCAGCCCGCGGGGCTCCAGTTCCCGCTGCACCTGGACCAGGTGCGGCATCCCCGCCAGGCAGGTCCCTCACCAGGAGGCCCAGAACTCCAGGTACACGACCCGACCGCGCAGGTCCTCCAGCCGCGTTCCCTCGGGCGGGGCCTGGATCCACTCCCCCACCTCCAGGGCGGGGGCGGCGGACCCGAGGAGCGGGTGGGGCGCCTCCGGAGCGCCGCCGCAGGCCGCGAAGAAGGCGGCCAGCAGGAAGAGGGGCCCCCTCACCGCCCCTCGGCGGCTTCCAGATCCGCCTTCAGGGTCGTCTCCAGGGGGGTGCCCCGGGCCTCCTCGAGGAGCTCCCGCAGGATCTTGAGGCCCTTGCCCCGGTTGCCCTCCTCGTAGATGGTGTCCAGGGCCTCGACCCGGCGCTCGTCCAGGGCGCGAAGGCGCTTCACCTGGCGGTCGCGTCGCCAGGCCTTGAGCTGCGCCTCCAGGGAGGTCCCCGGATCGGAGCCCTTGTACAGGGCCACCTGGCGCTCCAGGAGCCCCAGGGCCAGGTGGTAGCAGCCCCGCTCGGCCTGGCGGCGCGCGGCCTCGAGGCGGCGCGCAGCGTCCGCTTCGAGGGCCTCCAGAAAGCGCCCGGCGGCGGCCTCCAGTTCCTGGTCGCCGGCGGCGCGGGCCTTGCGCTGCACCTTCTCGGCGGCCCGCCAGGCCTTGGCGAAGCGCTGGTGCAGGCAATGGTTCCGGGCCTCCTCCAGGGCCTCGGGCACCGCTCCCGGGTCGAAGCGCTCCCAGGCCTGAGCAGCCCGGGTCATGGCCCGGGGCACGAGATCCATCCAGGTCGAGTCGGAGCCGAAGCCGGCCCAGAGCACCTTGCCGGCGTGGTCCAGGAGGAAGACCAGGTCGGTGACGCTGCTGCCGCCGTTGTAGTCCTTCCAGGAACCGCAGGCCGCGCCCACGGGAATCCGCAGACCGTGCTTCTCGGCCCAGTCGGTGGCCGCGGCGGGTCCGTCGTCCGTCAAGGCCAGAAGCACCAGGCCGCGGGGTACGAAGCGGCTCGCCGCGCGGCGCATGATGGCCAGGTTCGCCGAGAGGCCGAGATCCTCGGTGTCGAAGAACCACAGGACGACCACCGATCCCCGGAGTTCCGCCAGGCGCTCGGCCGGCGGCTCCTCGTTCACCCAGACCGCGTCCTGCAGTTCCGGAGCCGGCTCTCCCGGCTGGATCTGGGCAGGCAGGGCCGCGCCCAGGAGGAGGAAGGCGCAGGCTGGGGAAAGGCGGGGCATGGCCCCCATCCTAGGACGGGACCCGGCTCCCCCTCAGGTCAGGAGATTGCAATCCGGAACCACGCGCCGGAGAAACTCGCGGCTGCTGCGCAGCTCCGGATCCGGGCACAGGGCGGTGGCGACGGTCCAGTCCAGGGGCTCGCCCACCAGATCCGTCAGGGCGCGCTCTTCCAGCCCGCGGCGCACGCGCTCGGCAAACATGGAGACGCCGGCCGGCCCCGTGTGGGGGAGCAGGGCCACGAAGGTCCGGGCGTCGAAGCGGGCGACGATGTCCACGTCCCGCGTGTCCAGGAGGATGACGCCGGCGATGTCGAGGAGGGTGCCCAGATCCGCCTCCCCGTCGAAGGCGAAGGCGACGAGACCCAGGGGATAACGGAAGCGGTGGCTGCGCTTGAACTCCTCGTCCAGGCGGTGCTCCCAGAACTCGGCAGTGTAGAGGCCGGTCTCCGGGTCGGTGATGGAGCGCAGGAAACGGTCCCGGGAATCCGGGGGCTCCTTCCCCTCGAGGGCCTCCCCGAGGCGCTCGCCGAGACGCGCCTCGTCGCGCTCCGGAAGCTCCGGGGCGGGCCGGCGGCCGGCGCCGAAGGGATGCGCCAGGAGTTCGGCCAGGCGCTGGGGTTCGGGCGGCCGCGGAAGGGCTCCCTGGGCGCCGACGAAGCGGGCCAGACCGTCGGCGTCGTCCGTGCGGCCGGCGGTCAGCAGGAAGACCAGAGCGCGGCCCTGGCGCAGGAAGTCCAGGGTCCACTCGTGGACGCAGCGCTCCTGGAACAGGGCCGGATCCAGGACGACGAGGCCCTCAAGACCGTCCCGGGCGGCTTCCAGGGCGGCGGGGCTGTCCAGGACCCGCACCTCCCCGACCGCCTCCGGCACCAGGCCCGCGGCCTGGCGGCAGGCGGAGACGACCTCGGGGTCGGCGGAAACGATGGCGAGAGGGCGGGGACTCATGACGGTGACCCGGACTCTATCGGTCAGTCGGTCTGGAAGGCTGCATTGGAATGGACGGCCTGGACGTCGTCGTTGTCCTCGAGGGCTTCGATCAGGCTCTCGAGCTTCGCACCGGTGGCCGCGTCCACCTCGACGGTGTTCTTCGGCACGTAACGGAGCGCCGCATCCACCAGCCGGTAGCCCTGGCCTTCGAGGGCCCCTTTCAGCTCCATGAAGCGGTCCGGCTCGGCGGTGATGCCGATGACCGCCTCGTCCTCCAGGTCGATGTCCTCGGCGCCGTGCTCGAGAGCGAACTCCATGAGCTCCTCCTCGTCCACGCCCTCCTTCTCCAGAACGTAGGCGGCCTTGCGCTCGAAGTTCCAGAGGACCGAGTTGCTGGTCCCGAGGCTGCCGCCGTTGCGATCCAGGATGTGGCGCAGGTCCGGGGCAGTGCGGTTCCGGTTGTCGGTCAGGGTCTCGATGATCAAAGCCACGCCGCCGGGGCCGTAGCCCTCGTAGACGACCTCCTCCAGGGCGGTGCCGTCGCCCTCACCGGTGCCCTTCTTGATCGCACGCTCGATGGAGTCCTTGGGCATGTTGTCGGCCCGCGCCCGCTCGATGGCGTAGCGCAGGGCCAGGTTCATGTCCGGGTCCGGCCCTCCCTGGCGCGCCGCCGACATGATGAGCTTCGCCCACTTGCTGAAGATCTTCCCGCGCCGGGCGTCCATCTTGGACTTCGTGCGCTGGATGTTCGCCCAATGGGAGTGGCCTGCCATCGTCGTCCTATCCTAGTCGATCGGAAGAGAGGAAAAGCAGCGGACCCGCGCCCGGGAGAGGACGCGGGTCCGGAGGCGGATCTTCCGGGGCTCAGCGCTTGACCCACTGGAAGGCCCGGCGTGCACCGCGCAGGCCGTACTTCTTGCGCTCCACCATGCGCGGATCCCGGGTCAGATGCCCGTGGTCGCGCAGGCGGTCATGGGCGTCGGGGTAGAGCCCGACCAGGGCCCGGCCCAGGCCGAGACGCACGGCGCCGGCCTGCCCGGTCGGTCCGCCTCCGTGGCAGCGGACGAAGACATCCACCTTGTCGGCGACGCCGAGGCACTCCAGGGGCCCGGTGACCGCCTCGCGGTCGGTGACGCGGGTGAAGTACTCCAGCATGGGCCGTCCGTTGACCACGAACTGGCCGCTGCCGGGGCGGATGCGGACGCGGGCGACGGCGGCCTTGCGGCGGCCGGTACCCCAGTGGTACTGGCCCGGAGCGGGCTCGACGAGCCGGCCGGTCGGATCGATCTCGGGCTCCTGCGCCTCTTCCTCGCCGCCGCCCTCGGCGACAGTGGCCCCGAGGGCCTCGGCGACGGCCTCGGCGGTCGCGGTGCCGGCTTCCCCTTCGGGGCGGGCCGGATCCTGCTGGGGGTTTTCTTCCATGGGCTCGGGCGGGGATCAGTTCTGGCCGCGGGCCAGGGGCGCGGGCTTCTGGGCCAGGTGCGGATGCTCCGGGCCGGCGTAGATCTTGAGCTTGCGGAGCATCTTCCGGCCGAGGCGGGTCTTGGGCAGCATCCGCTGCACCGCCTTGCGGAGGATCCGGTCCGGATGCTGCTCGAGAAGGTCCTGGAAGCGGTCCTCGCGATGGCCGCCGGGGTAGCCCGTGTAGCGCGGGTAGGTCTTGGTCTGGGCCTTGGTCCCGGTAACGACGATCTTCTCGCAGTTCACG
>JALUUN010000006.1 GCA_027021325.1 Planctomycetota bacterium | reverse complement strand
GCCCTTCTCGCCGGCCTCGCCGCCGCCGTCCTGCGCCTCGACGCCGCCGCCGGCCTCGGAGCCGTTCCGGCCCTCGGCCTCTGGGGCCTGGTCCTGGTCTTCCTCTGGCGCCGGCGCGAGCAGCGCAGCCGGGCCCGGCGGCGTCTGGACCATGCCGTCACCTTCCTGGAGCAGGAGCTCCGGCGCCGGGCCGATCACTGGGACTTCGGCCAGGAGGACGGCCACGAGTATCTCGACCCCGCCCACCCTTACGCCGCCGACCTGGACCTGTTCGGACCCGGCGGCCTCTTCCAGCGCCTGAACGCCTGCCGCACCGCGCCCGGCCGCGACCGCCTCGCGGCCCTGCTCCTCGAGGAACCACCCTACGACGGGCTGGAGGAGCGCCAGGAGGCGGTCCGCGAACTCGCCGCCGACCTGGACTTCCGCGAGCGTCTGGCCGTGGCGCTGCGCAACCCCGGGCAGGGCCGCGAACCCGACGCCGTGGGGGCGCGCTGGCTCCTGGAGTGGAGCGAGGAAGAGATGCCTGCAGCCCGGGCCCGGGAGGGCACCACCGCTCTGGTCCTGGGCCTCGTGGCCACCGCCGCCCTCGCCGCCGCCTTCCTCACCGACCTGGGCTGGCTCGCCGTCGCTCCCTCCTACCTCCTGCACCTCTTCCTCCTGCAGCGCGCCCGGGACCTCGACGCCATCGAAGAACAGGTGCACCGTGCCCGCCAGGCCCTGCGCACCTGGTCCGGCGTCCTCGCGCTCCTGGAAGACTGGCGTCCGCGCTCGCCGGCACTTCGGGCGGAGATCGCGCCCATCCTGGCCGGTCCCGAGCCGGCCTCGAAGGCCCTGCGCCGCCTGGAGGGCATCTTCCACCGCCTGACACAGCGCCGGAACGCCGCCTGGCGCTGGACCTTCGGCGTTCTCTGGCTGTGGGACCTCCACGGCCGCCGGGCCCTGCTGCGCTGGCACGCGCGCCACGGCCGCGCCCTCGGCGACTGGCTGCGCGCGGCGGCGGCCGTCGAGGCACGCAGCGCCTGCGCGGCCTGGGCGGCGGCGGTCGAGGCAGAGACCTGCTGGCCGCGACTCGCCGGCCCCGAGGAACCCCTCCTTCGCGCCCGCGAACTGGGCCATCCCCTGCTGCCGCGGGAGCGCCGGGTCGGCAACGATCTGGAGATGGGCCGGGCGGGCGAGGTGCTCCTCGTGACGGGCTCGAACATGAGCGGCAAGAGCACCTTTCTCCGGAGCGCCGGCCTGGCCGTGGTCCTCGCCCGCCTCGGCCTGCCGGTCTGCGCCCGCGAGATGGCCCTGCGCCCGCTCCAGGTCGTGACCAGCATGCGCGTGCAGGACGACCTGATCCGGGGCACCTCGCGCTTCCAGGCCGAGGTCGAACGCCTGCGCTTCTGCCTCGACCGGGCCCGGGACGCGCCGGGCGGCCTGGCCACCCTGGTCCTCCTGGACGAGATCCTGGCCGGAACGAACAGCCGCGACCGTCACGCCGGGACGGTGGCCGTCCTGCAGGAGCTGCGCGGGCTGCGCGCCATCACCCTCCTCTCCACCCACGACCTGGACCTCGCCGAACTGGCCCGGGACCGGGAGTCCGGCGTTCGCCTGGTCCACTTCCGCGACCGGGTGGAAGACGGGCGCATGGTCTTCGACTACCGCCTGCGGCCGGGGCCCCTGCCCGAGGCCAACGCCCTGCGCATCCTCCGCCAGGCGGGCCTCGCCATCCCGGATTCCGGGCCGGCGCTAGATTGAGCCTTCCCGGGCAGGCCCGGGCCTCCCCTCCTCATGTCCGCCCCCACGGTCCGCAGCGAAGCCCTCGAGCAGGCCCGGCGCCTCCTGGCCAACGTCGAGCGCGTCATCCACGGCAAGAGCGAAGCCGTGCGCTTGGCCGCCGTGGCCCTTCTCAGCGAGGGGCATGTCCTGCTCGAGGACGTCCCCGGCACCGGCAAGACCACCCTGGCCCGGGCCCTGGCGCGCTCGGTGCGCGCCAGCTTCCGGCGCATCCAGTTCACCTCGGACCTCCTGCCCGGCGACGTCCTCGGCGTCACCACCTGGTCGCCGAGCCGCGAGGAGTTTCGCTTCACTCCCGGGCCGATCTTCGCCCACTTCGTTCTCGCCGACGAACTCAACCGGAGTTCTCCCCGCACCCAATCGGCCCTGCTGGAGTCCATGAACGAGCGCCGGGTCTCGGTGGACGGCGTCGGCCGCGACCTGCCCCGGCCTTTCTTCGTCATCGCCACCCAGAACCCGGTGGAGTTCGAGGGCACCTACCCTCTGCCCGAGTCCCAGCTCGACCGCTTCCTTGTGCGCATCCGCATGGGCTATCCGGGGCCCGAGCACGAGCGGCGGATGCTCCTGGAGCGCAGCAGCCGCGATCCCCTGGAGGAACTCGAGCCGGTTCTCGAGGTCGAGGAGCTCGTGGCCCTCCTGCAGGAGGTACCGCAGGTGCGTCTCGACGAGTCCCTCCTCGACTGGCTCCTGGCCCTGGTGGCGGCGACCCGCGAGCACCCGCGGCTCCTCCTCGGCGCCTCCCCGCGCGCCGCCCTGGGCTGGATGCGGGCCGCCCGCGCCCACGCCTTCCTCGACGGCCGGGACTACGTCGTGCCCGAGGACATCCATGCCCTGTGCCTGCCGGTCCTGGCCCACCGCGTGATCCCCTCGCCCCGGGCCGGCGTCGAGGAGGACGGCGCCGAGGAGATCTTGCGCGAGCTCCTCGCCGAGGTCCCCGGCCCGGAGTAGGGCGTGGTCCTGCGCTTCGGCCGCCACCGCCTGCGCTGGACCGAGGCCGGCTGGACCTGCCTCGGCCTCCTCGCCGCCTGCCTCCTGGGTCTCGGCCTCGGCGACGGGCCGCGCATCCTCGTCGCCCTGCTCGTCAGCCTCCTGGCCCTCGCCCCTCTCCTCGCCTTCCTCAACCTGCGGCGCCTGCGCCTCTCCCTGCCCGCGCCCGCCGTCGGCTACGCCGGCTCGCCGCTCCCGGTCCCCGTCCGCGTAGCCTCCCGGCGCCGCGGTCCGGCCCGGGACCTCGTCCTCTGGCACGGCTTCGAGGGCGAGTCCCTGCGGCGCCCGGGGCTCTTCCTGCCGGGCCTTGCAGGCGGGGAAAGCCGCGACCTGATCCTCCACGGCCGCCCGCCGCGGCGCGGGCGCTACCCGCGACACCGCCTCGGCATCCAGACCTCCTTCCCCTTCGGCCTCCTGGAATGGGAGTGGAGCGCCAGCCTCCCCGGCGACCTCCTGGTCCTGCCGCTGCCCGGGCGGCTCCTGCAGCCGGAGGCCTGGCTGCCCGCCCGCGCCGCCAGCGGGCCCGAACGCCCCGGTCCGCGCCGCGGACCCGGCGAGTTCTACGAACTCCGGCCTTGGCGGCCGGGCATGAGCCAGCGCCTGGTCCACTGGCGGAGTTCCGCCCGTCACCGGCGCTTGCTGGTCCGGGAGTTGCGCGAGGAAGCGCGGCCGCGCATCCACGTCGTCCTGGACCGGAGGCTTCCGGAAGCAGGCGGGCGCGGGGCCTTCGAGCGGGCCGTGCAGCTGGCCGCCGGCCTCGCCGAGCACCTCCTCCGCCACCGGACCCCGGTGCGCCTCAGCCTGCCGGGTCCCGAGGGCCCGGGCACCCGGCGCGCCGGCGGCCACGGGCGCGAGGCCCTGGTCGCCCTCCTCGAGCCTCTGGCCGAGATCCAGCCCCTGCCGGCCGAGGCCACCCCCATCCTGCCGGCGGCGGCGCCCGGTGAGATCTCTCTGGTCGTCCGCGCCGGCGGCCCGCCCCGCAGCCAGGCACGGCCACGAGCCCTGGGTCCCGGCCGCTGGCTCCTCCTTGCCGACGCCAGTCTCGGCACCCTCTGGTCCCCGGTCCCGCGCCCGGGCCACGCCCGGCTCCTGCAGCACCATGGCGAGCCTGCCCGGGCGGTCTGAGGCGGCGGCGGTCGGCGGGCGGCGCCCGCGCAACCCCCTCCTGCGTCACCGGCACCTGCCCGGGGACCGCCACCCGGGCTGGTACTTCGCGGCCCTGGCCCTGCCGGCAGCGGCCGCCGCCGTCGCCACCCTCCACACCCTCGCCGTTCTCGCACCCGGCTCGCCCGCCGGCCTGCAGCTCCTGGCGGCCCTCCTCCTCCTCGGAACGCCTCTCCTCCACGGTGCCCTGGCCGGCCGCTTCGCCCCGGGCTCGCGCCGCCGCCTGAGCCTCCTGGGGATCAGCCTGCTCCTGGCCGGCGCGGGTCTCTTCGCCTTCCTCCTGAGCGGCCTGAGCGTCGCCCTGCTTGCAAGCCAGCTCCTCTTCCAGGGCCTGGAGCTCGCCCGCCACCGCGAGGAACGCTCGGCGCGCCTCTCGCTGGCGATCTCCTTCTTCCAGACCTGGGCGGCGGCCCTGGTGGCGCCGGGCGACCTGACTCTGCTCCTCCTGCTCCTCCAGGTTCCCCTGGCCACGGTGGCCCTGGTCTGGCTCCACGCCCGAAGCGTCCGCAATCGCCTCGCCCTGCGCCACGGCCTGGGCGCCGCCGCCCTGCCCGAACCCGGGCCGCGGGCGCTCGGGCGGCGCGTTCCCTACGGCCTGGGCGTCGGCCTGCTTCTCCTGGCCGGGGTCCTTCTCCTGGACCGCTGGATCCCCGAGCCCTCCTGGGGACGGGCGGAGCGGACGCGCCGCCGGACGGAGGCCGCGGCGGAGCCCTGGGAGCGGAAGCCCCGGGGCGGCAGCCTCCGGCACGCCGCCGGCCGCGCGGGCCTGGATCCGGCCGCGGGGGCCGCCTCGCCGCGCCTGCCGAGCCGCTTCCCCCTGGACCTGGAGTGGAAGGGCGCGGTCCGGGCGCGAGGCGGCTTCCGGCTCCTCGAGGTCGAGGTCCTGAACGCCGACCCCGCCAGCCTGGAGATCGGCCCCGGCGCCCCCCTCTACCTGAAATCCACGGTCTTCGACACCTTTACCGCCCAGGGTG
>JALUUN010000005.1 GCA_027021325.1 Planctomycetota bacterium | reverse complement strand
GTAGACTCCCACGCGCCAGCGCACTTCCGCTGCAACGGGCCGCTTTCGAACATGCCGGTCTTCGCGGCGGCCTTCGGCGTGCCGGAGGGAGCCCCCATGGCGCGTCCGGAGGCCGGGCGCGCCGTGATCTGGTAGGGATCTCGAATCAGCTCCCGGCCGCACCGGGTGCCGCCGGTTCCGGCGGAGCCGCCGCCGGAGCCGCCGTGGCGCCCGGCCAGGGACCGAGGCCGCGCTGCAGGAACTCCTCCAGGGTGAAGGAATCCACCTGGATGACGTCCTCCCGGGCGGCCTCGGCGCGACGCACGAGTTCGGCTTCCTCGCCGGTGATGAGGCCGCGTGCGACCGCCGGTTCGAGGAGCGTCTCCGGCTGCTGCCGCGGCAGCTCCTTGCGCCGGATGGCCTGCTTGATCCGCCCCAGGATCTCGTCCGCCCGGGCGCAGAGGACGAAGGCCCGCTCGATGCGGCCGATGGCCTCCTCCGGATCCTCGGGGATGTAGAGACCCTCGGTGATGCGGTCGCGCTGCTCGCCCGGGGTCTGGAGGGCCCGGGCGATGGCATGACCGAGCTGGTCCGAAGGGCCACGGCCGAAGGGGCTGAGGCGGAACCAGCCGAGCACCAGGGTGCGCATGGGCAGCCCCAGGAGGCCCGGGAAGTTGGCGAAGAAGCCTTCGAAGGCTTCCTGGATGCGGGCCAGGGCGTACTCCATGGACCACTCGAAGAATGCCCGGTCCTCCGGCCGCCGGCCCTCGGCCTCGTAGCGGCGCAGAACGGCGGTCCCGAGGTAGAGCCAGCTGAAGACGTCACCCAGGCGTCCGGTCAAGGTCTCCTTGCGTTTGAGGTCGCCGCCCAGACCGGCCATGGCCACGTCGGCCACCCAGGCGAAGACCGCCGAGGCCCAGGCGAGTTTCTGCTCGTAGCGCGCCGCCGGCCCCTGGGAGACCGGGCGGTGGAGCCGGCCCCGGGTCAGGGTCAGGAGCTTGGCACGGGCTGCGTTGCGGACCACATGGCCGACATGCCCGAAGAAGGCGCGGTCGAAGCCTGCCACGTCCCCCTCCTGCAGGGCGCGGATCTCGGCGTAGGCCCAGGGATGGCAGCGGATGGCCCCCTGGCCGAAGATCATGAGAGTCCGGGTCAGGATGTTGGCACCCTCGACGGTGATGGAGATCGGAGCGCCCATCCACGCAAGGCCGAAGGTGTTGCGCGGGCCCAGGCTGATCCCGGCGCCGCCGAGGACATCCATGCCGTCGGTGACGACCTGGCGGAAGGACTCGGTGAAGTGATACTTGACGATGGCCGAGACCACCGAGGGCTTGGCCCCGGTATCGAGGCCGCCGCAGGTGTAGCGGCGGGCGGCCTCCAGGGTGTAGGCGAGGCCCCCGATCCGGGACAGGGGCTCCTCGATGCCCTCGAAACGGCCGATGGGCAGGCCGAACTGGCGGCGGATGGCGGCGTAGGCCCCGACCACGCGGGCGGCGGTCTTGACCGCCCCTGTGCTGGAGGCCGGAAGCATGATGCCGCGGCCGGCCGCAAGGCACTCCATGAGCATCTTCCAGCCCTCGCCTGCCCCCGCGGGCCCGCCGATGATGGCGTCCACCGGCACGACCACGTCGTGGCCCTCCGTCGGGCAGTTGTAGAAGGGAATGGTCAGGGGATCGTGGCGCCGGCCCAGGACGACGCCGGGCGTGTTCGAGGGCACCAGGGCGGCGGTGATGCCGGGCTCCGGCCCCTTGCCGAGGAGGTTGTGGGGATCGCGCAGCTTGAAGGCCAGGCCCAGGACGGTGCTGACGGCGGCCAGGGTGATGTAACGCTTGTTCCAGTTCAGGCGCAGATAGAGACGGCCGTCGTCGCCGCGGAAGACCTCGCCGTGGCTGCTCATGCCCCCGGCGTCGGAGCCCGCCCCCGGCTCGGTCAGGGCAAAGCAGGGGATCTCCTCACCCCGGGCCAGGCGCGGCAGCCAGTAGTCCTTCTGCTCGGGTGTTCCGTAGAGGTGCAGGAGCTCGGCCGGGCCGAGGCTGTTCGGCACCATGACCGTCACGCACAGGGTCATGGAGCGGCTGGCAAGGCGGGCGATGACCGCGCTCACCGCCGAAGGAGAGAAGCCCAGGCCTCCGTGCTCCTTGGGGATGATCATCCCGAAGAAACGCTCCTTCTTCAGGTACTCCCAGACCTCGGGGCTCAGATCGCGGCGGCTCCAGGTCTCCCAGTCGTCGCACATGCGGCAGAGTTCGGCCACCGGTCCTTCCAGGAAGGCCCGCTCCTCGCCGGTGAGGTCCGGATAGTCCTCGGACAGAAGCCGCTGGAAGTCCGGTTTGCCGCTGAAGAGCTCGCCGTCCACCCAGACCGTTCCCGCCTCGATGGCCTGGCGCTCCGTCTTCGAGATGCGGGGAAGGATCCCCAGGCGCTTCATCCAGCCCATGAGGGGCCGGGTCACGAGCGCCCGGCGCAGGGGCTTGAGGTTGAAGACCGCCAGGAGGACGCCGGTCAGGATCCAGACCCAGGCCGGGGCGCCCAGTCCCGTCAGGAGCAGCGCGAAAGCCGCGGTCCAGGCCCAGAGGGGCGCACCGGCGTAGCCGAGGGCGAAGGCACCGGCAAGGACCAGGAAGAGGGAGGGCCAGAAGCCCAGGGAAGCGAAGAAACCGTAGAGGCTCATGGTGCGGGTCGGGTGGCGGCGGGCGGCGGGCCGGCGGCGGGCTTGCGCCAGCCGGCGGCGAGGCGGACGGCTTGTTCGACCGCCTCGTCGAGCAGGGCGTCCCGGTTCAGACGGATGTCGATGCGCCGGGCGATGAGAAGGGCCACGAGGCCGTGCAGGGAAGACCAGATGATCGTGGCGGGGAGCTGAAGCTCGGCGACGGAGCGGCCGGTCAGACCGGCCAGGGCCTCGGCGAAGAGATCCAGGTTGCGGCGCGCCTTGCGGTACTTCTCGGCGGGATAGCGTTCCATGCGCTCGGGATGGAGCATGAACATGATCTCGTAGTACTCGGACTGCTCGATCCCGAAGTCGAGGTAGGCCCGGGTCAGGGCGCGGACCCGCGCCTCCGGGTCCCCCACCCCGGAGGAGGCCGCCTCCAGGCGCTCGTGCAGGAGGTCCATGCCCTCGTCGATGAGGGCGTGGATCAGCCCGTCCTTGTTCGGGAAGTGGAGATAGATGCTGGTCGCTGTGCAGCCCACCGAACGCGCCAGCGGACGAAGGCTCAGCTGGGTGTAGCCCTTCTCCAGCAGGGCGCTGCGGGCAGCGTCCAGGATCGCGCGCCGGAGGTCGCCGTTGGAGGGACGGGGCAAGGGGTCTGAGAGGGCGCCAGGGGGAAATCCCTGGAGCCGGAGGTTTACATCGTTTACTTTACGCTGTAAACCTTAGGCGGTCCAGGGCAAGTCCCGGGCCCTCCGGTCGCCGGGGCGGCCCAGGTGCCCCCCTCCAAGCCCTTTCCTTTCCAGAGCTTCCATGAACCCTCCCGATTCCTCCCCGGGATCCTCCCTGGTCCTGGCCGCCGGCCTCCGCAGCCCCTGGGTGCGGGCCGGGGGCGCCTTCCGGGACGAGGACGCCGGGCATCTCGGCGCCCGCATCGCCCGGGAGCTCCTGGCCCGGAAGGGCGTGGATCCGGGCGCGCTGGACGAGGTGATCGCCGGCTGCGTCGGCCCGCCCCACGATCAGGCGAACGTCGGCCGGGTCATCGCCCTGCGCGCCGGAGTGCCCGAGGCGGTGCCCGCCCGCACCGTGGCCCGCAACTGCGCCAGCGGCATCGAAGCGGTCACCGAGGCCTGCACCGAGATCCGCGCCGGTCACGGCAGCCTCTACCTCTGCCTCGGCGTCGAGGTCATGAGCGCCTATCCGCTGATCTTCGGGCGCAAGATGACCCGCTTCTTCGCCCGCCTCATGAAGGCGAAGACTCCTCTCCAGAAGCTGCGGATCCTGGCCTCCTTCCGGCCGGCCTGGCTGGCGCCGCGCATTGCCCTGATGGAGGGCCTGACCGACCCGGTGAGCGGACTCATCATGGGGCGCACCGCCGAGCTGCTGGCGCGGGAGTTCGGGATCCGCCGCGAAGAGGCCGACCTCTTCGCCGTCGAGAGCCACCGCCGCGCCGCCCTCGCCCGGGACCGCGGCCGCTTCGACCGCGAGATCGTCCCCCACCTGCCTCTCGGCGCCCGGGAGGGACATCCCGCGGTGCGCCACGACGACGGCATCCGGGACGGCCAGACCCTCGAGGCCCTGGCGCGGATGAAGCCCTACTTCGAGAAGCCCGACGGGATCGTCACCATCGGCAACTCCTGCGGCATTACCGATGGCGCCTGTGCCCTCCTCGTCGGCACCGAGGAGCGGGTGCGCGGCCTCGGCCTGGAGCCTCTGGCGCGGATCCGCGCCTGGGCCTGGGCCGGTCTCGATCCCGCCCGCATGGGCCTGGGCCCGGTCTACGCCACTGCCCGGCTCCTGGAAAGGACCGGCGTCTCCCTGAAGGACATCGGTGTCATCGAGATCAACGAGGCCTTCGCCGCCCAGGTCCTGGCCTGCCGCCGGGCCTTCGAGAGCGAGAGCTTCGCCCGCGAGCGCCTCGGCCGGAGCCAGGCGGTCGGGGAACTCCTGCCGGAGCGCACCAATCCGAATGGCGGCGCCATCGCCCTCGGCCACCCGGTCGGGGCCACGGGTGCACGCCTCCTCCTCACGGCAGCCCTGGAGCTGCAGGAGGGCGACCACGAGCTCGCCCTCGCCACCCTCTGCATCGGCGGCGGCCAGGGCGGCGCCGTCCTCCTCGAGCGGATCTCGTGATGATCGACCTCTCCGCCTTCCCCATGCCCCCGGAGGCGCCGCCGCCCGGCCGCTGCGTGCGCCTGGAACGCCCGGAGCCCGGCCTCGTGGTCCTGCGCCTCGACCCTCCGCACCGGTCGCTGGCGGTCCTCGACGCGCCGCTCCTGCGCGATCTCGACCTCGCC
>JALUUN010000004.1 GCA_027021325.1 Planctomycetota bacterium | reverse complement strand
TGGCGGTGTTCTTGAAGGTTCCCGTGGAATCCGCCACGACCTTCGCCGACACGGTCTTGGTCTCTCCGGGAGCCAGGGTTCCGACGTCGATCGAGAGGGTCTTGCCGCCACTCGGCGTGCTGAGCCCGTCGGGCAGGTCGTCCGTGATGCGCACGTTCGTCGCCTCGGCATCACCACCATTGGTCACCTGGAAAGTGAAGGTGATCTCATCGCAGGCCACGGCGGTCTCCGGACCGGTCTTGACCAGAGCCAGCTTGGGAGCGGTCACCAGGGTCTGGGCGCAGCTGCGATCCTTCAGGCTGCCTTCCTCGGCAACCACTTCAGCGCAGTTCTCGAAGGTGCCGGTGCGGGTCGCCCGCACGACGACCTGGAGGCTGCGGCTGCTGCCAGGCTCCATGGTGCCCAGATCCCAGCTCAGGGTCTGGCCGTTGACGCTGGCCGCCGGGCGGCTGCTCACATACTGGATGCCGGCCGGCAGGACATCGGTCACCTTGACGCCGCGGGCAGCGGCGCCGGTTCCGGCCTTGACGGCCAGGTCATACCGGAAGTCGGTGTTGACGCGGGCCCGCGCCGGGGCGCGCTTCTCGATGTCGATGCTCGCGGCCACGAACTTGCAGGCGACCTCGGTGGATCCGAGAAGCACCGCCGGTTCGCAGCATTCCTCGTTCGCGGGACGCATGACGTCGATCTGCACGGTCACGGTGCCCTGCTCGCGGGTACGCGGGACCAGGGTCGCCCGGGCCATGCCCTGGGCGTCGGTCTTGGTCTGGACGGTCTGACCTCCCCCGGGGTTCAGGACCGCCGCCGGCCCGCCGGTGATGGCGAAGGTGACCTCCTGGCCGGCAAGGGCGCCGCCGTCGCTGGCGCGCACGACCTGGACGACCATCTCACCGGACTCACCGACGCGCTTGGTGCCGCTCTCGGGCCAGAGGATGCGCACGTCGCGCCAGTTCTTGGTGGCCATCGCCTTCTGGTTGGCCCAGCCCCGGATCTGCGGCGCGTAGGCCAGAATGTGGGTCTGGCCCTCGATCGGCGAGGTAATGGCAATCCAGGTCTGACCAGGCCCCAGCTCGATGTCGTCCGCCGTGTCCGCGGTGCCCATGTCCAGCACCCGGTCGCGATCGTTGGTGCCGGTGACGGCATAGGTCGCGTCGTAGTGCTGGTGGTTGCTGCTGGAACCGAACTCGTCGATGTCCACGATGCTGCCGACGCCGCCCAGGGCGAGAATCCACTCCACGCGGACGCCTTCGACCGGTCGGCCTTCGGCGTCCCGCACGGTGGCGACGACGACCTCGAGCTCGCCGACGGGCCCGACGACGGGCTGGCTCAGCTCGATGCTGTGGGGGTCTCCCGCCGAAGCGGCGGGCCGGGAAGTGCTGCGCTCGCCGGTGGAGCAGGCTGCCGCACCGATCACGAGAGCGGCGCCCCAGGCGAGGGCGTGAAGGCGATGGGTTCTCATCTCAAGGAGTCTGGTTGAAGTCGAGGGGGTCCGGCGGCGGACCGGCCGCAGGAGACCCGAGGGGGGAGCACAGGATGGACTGCCGGGCGGCTCCAGGGGGAGCGTCCGGAGAATCCCTGACCCGGACTTCGCGGAGGCCGGGAGGGCCCTTCCAGGGGTTCTCGCCGCCACCCGGAATCCGGGATTCTGACAGCGCCCCTGGAATCGGGAAAGGCCGAATCCCCGAAGACGGCGGGGGAAGCACGGCCGGAGATCCTAGCGCCGCCCTGCCGATTCAGGGGCGGAATCCTCCGCGGCGTGAAGGCCAGAATGGCACCCGGCTGGATCCGCCGGCTCGATCCTCCGGCCGCCCGTCGGAGGGCGCAGCTCAGGCCGGCAGGGCCAGCAGCCGGTCCGCCAGGCTGGCCAGGTCCGGGACGACGAGGTCGGGCTCCACCGCGCCCGTGGGCTCCGGGGCGGCGCCGCCGCCCCGGGCCCCGCGCCGGTCCACCCAGGCGGTGCGCAGGCCGAGGGCCTTGGCCGGCCCATGGTCGTGATAGAGAGACTGGGCCACATGGAGGAGGTCGCCGGCGGCGAAGCCCTCCCGCGCCTCGGCCTCGAGCAGGTAGCGGAAGTTCGCCGGGTCCGGTTTGTAGGAGCCGATCTCCTCGGCGGTGTAGACGGCGTCGAAGCGCAGGCCAAGAGCCGCCTCGCTGCGCTGGAAGGAGGCACGGTCCACGTTGCTCAGGATCACGAGCCGGAAGCGCTCTCCGAGACGGGTGAGGGCGGGGCCGCTGTCGGGAAAGGGCGGCCAGTCCCCCACCGAGGCGCCGAAGGCCCGGCATTCCGCCGGAAGAGCGGGGGCGCCGAAGGCTCCGCTCAGATCCTCCAGGACGCTCTCCAGGATCCGCGGGTAGGGCGCTCCCGGTGAGGCCTGCTCGCGCCGGGACTCGGCGCGGCCGAAGGCGGCGAGGAGCTCCTCGTCCGCGGCCGCGACGCCGGTCCGCTCCCGCCAGGGGGCGAAGGCGCGGAGCAGACCGGTCTCCCAGTCGATGAGGGTGCCGTAGCAGTCGAAACTGAGGACGCGCGGCGCCTCCATGCGGCCGATCCTACCGGTCCCCTGCCCCCGCCGGCCGGTATCGGGGGCCTGCCGGCACCGCCGGGCCGGGCGCCATTGACAGCCGCAGCCTGCCCTCCTGGAATCGCTTCATGGACCGGCGCGTCCTGATCCTCCACGCCGGCGGCACCCTGGGCATGGCCCGGGGCGGCCGCGGCTGGCGCACTGAGCCCGGCTACCTGGCGGGCCTCCTCGGCGAACTGCCGGAGCTGCGCCATCCCGACCTCCCCGCCTGGGAGCTGGAAGAGCTCAGGCCGCTCCTCGACTCGGCGAGCATGCTGCCCGCGGACTGGGTGCGCATCGCCGAGGCGATCCGCAGCCGTTACGAGGAGTTCGACGGCTTCGTCCTCCTCCATGGCACCGACACCATGGCCTACACGGCCTCGGCCCTGGCCTTCATGCTCGGCGGCCTGGCGCGGCCGGTAGTGCTCACCGGCAGCCAGATCCCCCTCTGCGAGCCACGCACCGACGCGCGCGAGAATCTGGTGACGAGCCTGCTCCTCGCCGCCCGTGAGGATCTGCCGGAGGTCGGGATCTACTGCGCCGGCCGGCTCTACCGCGGCTGCCGGGCCACCAAGTGGAACGCCACGGGCTACGACGCCTTCGACAGTCCCAACTACCCCGCTCTCGCCGAGGTCGGCGTCGAAATCGATGTGCGCCAGCACCTGGTCCGGCGACCCCGTGAAGGACAGAGCCCCCTCGAGGTCCACGCCATGGAGGGGCCGCGGGTCGGCGCCCTGCGCCTGCATCCGGGAGTCTCTGCTGAGGTCCTGCGCAACCTCCTCCAGCCGCCCCTCCAGGCCCTGGTCCTGGAGGCCTTCGGCGTCGGCAACGGTCCCGACCGCGACCCGGCCTTCCTCGAGGTCCTGGCCGAGGCGACCGGTCGCGAGGAACCGGTCGTGGTCGTGGCCGTGAGCCAGTGCCTGCGCGGCAGCGTGCGCCTGGGCCAGTACGCCACCGGAGCCGCCCTGGCCGAGGCCGGCGTCGTCGGTGGTGCCGACATGACCAAGGAAGCCGCCCTCGCCAAGCTCCACTATCTCCTGGGTGCCGGGCTCCACGCAGCCGAGGTGCGCCGGCGCGTGCAGCAGAATCTGCGCGGTGAGCTGACGCCTTCGAGCCTCCTGGACCTGGAGTAGGCACGATTGGCCTCAGACCTCGAGACGGCCGGTAGGTGTGGCCTCCTCCTGCTCCGCCTTCCAGACGCGGATCTCCTCGAGGAGGGCCTCTACCATCTGCTCCTCGGGGACGACGCGCACCTGCCGCCCCTTGCGGTAGAGGATGCCCTTGCCGCCGCCGGCGGCAATGCCGATGTCGGCTTCGCTGGCCTCGCCGGGCCCGTTCACGACGCAGCCGAGCACGGCGATGCGGCAGGGCACGGTCTCGCCGCGCAGCCGGTCCTCGAGCTCCTCCATGAGGGCATCGAGATCGATCTCGATACGGCCGCAGGTCGGGCAGGCGATGAGTTCCGGCGAGGTCACGCGCGCGCCCGTCGCCTTGAGGATGTCGAAGGCCGCCGCGACCTCCGGAACCGGATCGCCGGTGAGGCTGACGCGGATGGTGTCGCCGATGCCCTCGAGCAGGAGCGGCGCCAGGCCGGCGGCGGACTTGATGACACCGTAGGGCGGGCGCCCGGCCTCGGTCACGCCGAGGTGCAGGGGTATGTCGGTGGCGGCGGCGAAGGCGCGGTTGGCGGCGAGGACCGTCCGCGTATCCGTGGACTTCAGGGAGACGACGAAGTTGGTGAAGCCCAGGTCCTCGACGGTCCTGGCATGGCGCAGGGCCGACTCCACCATGGCCTCGGGGCTCGGCCAGCCGTGCTTCTCGAGGAGGTCCTTCTCGACGGACCCGGAGTTGACGCCGATGCGCAGGGCCACTCTGGCGGCCTCGGCGGCGCGCACCACCTCCTGCACTCGCTCCCGGCCGCCGACGTTGCCCGGGTTGAGGCGTACCTTGTCCACCCCGGCGTCGATGGCGCGCAGGGCCAGGCGGTGGGTAAAGTGCACATCGGCAACCAGGGGCACCGGGCACTCACGTCGGATCTCCGGCAGGGCGTCGGCGGCGCGGTCGTGGTTCACGGTGACACGCACGATCTCGCAGCCGGCCTCGACCAGGCGCTCGATCTCCCGCAGCACCGCCGGCAGGTCGTCGGTGTCCGCGGTCGTCATGGACTGGACGCGGATCGGATGCTCGTGGCCGATCCGGAGATCGCCGATGCGGACGGTACGGGTCGAGCGGCGGGGCATGGGGGCGCTCCGGGAAGGCCGGGGATCCTGTTCTGGATTCTAGGACCCGGCTGGAACCTGGTCGAGGCGCCTCTACGAGCCGCTGCTGCCGTCCTCTTCCGCAGCGTCCGGTCCCTCCCCTCCCCCGGTGTCGGCCTCGGCCAGGATCCGCCGCACTTCACCG
>JALUUN010000003.1 GCA_027021325.1 Planctomycetota bacterium | reverse complement strand
GGAGGGGTCCCAGGAGGCGTTCCGTTCCGAGGCGACCCAGAGCAGCGTCTCGCCGGTGTCGGGCGAGGCGACACGCAGGACATGCTCGTACTGGACGAGGCCCAGGGACTGGAGGTCGGTGAGGACCTCGGCCATGCAGGGCCCCAGGCGGAAGCGCTTCCAGAGGCGGCCTCCCTGGATCCTGGGTTCGTAGGAAAGGGACATCGTCGAAGGACGACCGGAAAGGAGGGTGGGAAGTCCTGCAGCGAGGAGGGTGGAAGCATACTCGTTCTACCCGACGCCCGGCCGGCGGTCCAGGGGGCCGAAGGCCGGTGGTTGCCAGGCAGCAGGTCCTCCCCCTATGTTGTCTCGATGGGCAGCCACTTCCCTGTCTGACCTTCTCCCGCGGCGGTGATCGTGGTTTCTGCCGAGCACGGTTCCCCGAGGATCGAAGACCCTGGCCCGGGACACGAAGGAGAGCCCGCGCCGGCCTGGCACGGTGCCGGAGGAATCCGGGGTGCCTGAGGCCGACATGTCCGACGAAATCCGCCGCGGGCGATGGACCATGCGACGCATCTGGATCCTCCTGCTCGCGGGGCTCCTGCTCGCGGCCCTGCTTCTCCTCCGACCTTCCGGGCGCCCCGGGTCCCAGCACGCCCCGGACCCCGGGCGCCCTTCCGGCCGGGAAGCGGATGCAGCTCCGCCCACCGCGGCTTCGCCCACTCGCGAAGCTCTGCCTGCTGCGCCGGATGCGCAGGACCAGGCACAGGAGCCCGGCTATCTGAGCATCCTGGATCCCTGGCTCGGGGCCCCCGCCTCACACAGGCGGTGGGAAGTTCTCCGCCACGATCCGGAGGACCGGTTTCTGCACCAGGGCCTTCCCCTCCGGATTCCCCTGGAACCCGGGCGCTACTCCGTCCGCCCTCTCGGAAGGAAGGGCCGGGTGCTCCCGGAGATTCTCTCGGTGGATTCCGGCGAGGAGGTCTGGGCCTGGCTCCAGCGTCGTGCCGATGGGGTCGTCCAGGTCCGCTCCAGGGACGGCCTTCCCCTCGGCGGCGCTGAGCTCTGGGCGGTGCAGGCACAGGAGACGCCTCTCCACGCGCGTTCGGACGGCTCCGGAATGGCCCGTCTCGAGGGACTCCTGGATGCTCCCTGGCGACTCGTCGTGACCGCGCAAGGTCACGCAGGAGCCGTTCTCGACTTCGACGGCGCGCCGATCTCCCCGATCACGGTCTCCCTCTCCCCTTCCGCGGAAGACCTCCGTTTCGAGGTCGTGGAGGCCGGTTCCGGGCTTCCGATCCCGGGCGCCACCTGCCGCCTGGCGCCGGCGGGCCCGGTCCTCGGGACTCCTGCCGACGCCCAGGGCCGGGTCTCCCTGCCGCGGCTGGATCCTCCCCAGGGCCTCGAGATCCGCCAGGAAGGCTACGCTCCCCGTTTCGTCCCCCCTGGAGAGACGGTCTCCCGCGTCCGCCTCGAGCCGGTGGCGTCCCTGGCGATCCGCGTGGTTCAGGCTCCCTCCTTCCCGGTCGAGCTGAGGATCTTCCCTGCGGCTGCCGACGAGGACTCCCTCCATGGGCTCGCCCGGGGTCGGGTGCTGAACGCCGGTGGAGTCTGGAACGCCAGTCCGCCCGCGGGCAAGGCGCTGCGTCTTGCCTATTGGTGTGCCGGGAATCGGGTCCGATTCCAGGACATCCCTCCCCTCGCCTCGTCCCGGAGCCTGGAGCTCGCCGTTCCGGAGGACCCGGCCCCTGTCCTTCGCCTCGTCCTCCGGGACGCCGCCGGCAGGCCGGTTCCCGATCCCCGGATCGAGTTCCACCCCGCCCGGACTCCTCTCGGCGTGCAGCCCGAGGCCGTCCAGGAAGAGACCGGCGTGGTGTTGTGCCGCGGCCTGGAGGAGGTGCGGCGGATCCGCATCCGGGCTCCGGGCCTCGGGAGCGCCATGTTGAGAAGGAAGGCGGCTGGAGGAGATCCCGGGGGCCAGGCCGAGATCGTCCTCCCCGAGGGCTCGCCCGTTCCGGCCCGGGTCGTGGACGAGAACGGCGATGCGGTGGCCGGCGTCCGAAGCACCTGGCGCAGCGCCCGCTTCACCCCGCAGGCCGAGAGCCGGGCTCTCCCTGCAGCCCCCGGGTGGAGGCTCCTGCCCCCTGCCTCGACAGGATGGGCGACCTCGGTGAGCGATCCGGACGGGCGGCTGAACGGTCTGGTTCTCTCTCCAGGGCCCTACCTCGTGGAACTCGAACCGGTCTGGGAGCAGCAGGGGCTTCCTGCCCTGGGAGGCCTCGACACCTGGGAAGTGGTGGTTCCTGCAGCCGGCGTCGTGACCCTTCGCTTCGCCTCGTGGAAGCGCATCGAAGTAGCGGCCTACGACGAAGAGACCGGAGATCCCCTGCCCTCGATCTGTCTGGAGGGGCCGGACGCCCCGATCGGTCTGCCCGAGCAGCCGGCTTCCCCCTGGGTCGGCTGGGTGCGTGCGGATGCACTGGATGCCCTGATCCTTCGCTGTCCCGGCTACCTTCCCCGCGGGCTCACGGGCCTCTGGGCATCGGAGGAAGGCGTATGGTTGGCGAGGGTGCCCTTGAGGAAGGCGCCGGCGGGCCGCCTCCGGCTGACAGGCCCGGGAGCGGAGCTTCTTCTCGGCCGGACCCTCCTTCTCCGGCGCGCTTCGGAACAACCCGGTCGGCCCTGGCTGGGCGGCTGGCAGGCCCGGGTTCCGGTCTCCGGGAAGGAACTGGAAGTCCGGTTCCCCTGGTCCGAGGGCCAGCGCCTGCGCTTCGTGGACGTGGATCCTCCCCTGGAGGCCCTGCTGCAGGTCCAGCCAGAGGTCTTCTCCTGGACGACCCGGGAACCCGTGGAGCTGGAGGTTTTCGTCGGGGATGGCCCCGAGGGGCCCGAGAACCCTCAAGGACGCGGAAGGATGTAGACCGAAGCCTGGGAGGGTTCCGCCCGGAAGTCCGTCTCGAGGAGGAGCGCGCCGTTCCGGTCCAGGAGCTGGAGGCGCCAGGGCCCCTCGGGCAGGTCCGCCCGCCAGGCGCCGAGGCGCGCGTCGCGCGGCGCCTCGAGGGCAGCCACGGGCGGCTCCTGCTGGAAGGCGGGGAGGAAACGGAGGGTGGCGATGCGCTCCTCGCCCGGCGGCGCCTCGAAGCGAAGACCGCGCAGGATCCGGCGCAGGCGGAGGCCCCGGCGCAGGGCGTCGGCCTCGCCCTCCCGGTCGAGATAGCCGGGCTTCCGGGCCCGGTAGCGCCCGCCGGGGCGGAGCGGCAGGACCGGCAGTTCGCCCGCAGTCCCGCTCCAGTCCGTCTCGCCGGTCTCCAGGTCCTGGACGGAGGCGCCGCTCAAGGGCCTCCCGCGCAGGTCCAGGACCCGGCCTCCTCCCGGCGCCGGCGAGGGAAGGACGAGCTCGCCGGCGCCCAGGGCCGCGGCCAGGGGCAGGGCGTGGACGCGTCGTCCTCCTGCCAGGAACTCCAGTTCCGCCGGAGCCGCGCCGTGGACGCGCAGGCGCAGGCGGCCGTCGCGGTCCGGACATGCCCGAAGCGGCAGGAGCGCTCCCTCGAGACGCAGGGCCACGGCACCCTCCGTCCAGGGCAGCCCCTCCGCGGTCCGGATCTCCAGGATCCGTTCTGTGGCCTGGGCCGGGTCGAGCTCCGCCTGGCCGCCGGCCGGCGCCTCGGCGCTCAGGAAGAGGAAGCCGTTCGCCAGGGAGGCGGCGCAGCCGATCCCCATCCGCCCCGGGAGCCGGGGCAGGACGAAGCGCCGCGCTTCGGGGAGGTGCAGGGAGGCGAGGGTGCCGGAGGTCCAGCCGAAGCCCAGAGCCGAAGCGGGGACGTCCCCGAGGAGCAGGACCTCCAGGCCTTCCGCCGCCGGCGGCGGCAGAGCCAGATCGCGCTCCGCCGTCTCGCCCGGACCGAGGAAGATCTCCTGGCGCAGGGCGGGAAGGGGCAGGAGACGGCCCTGGAAGGGATCCGCCTCGAGGACATAGCGTCCGGGCCCCAGGCCTTCGAAGCGGGCACTCCCGTCCTCCTCCGTCACCGCCTCCCGCGGCGGCCGGCCGGCAGCCTCCAGGCGCAGGCGGAGGGCGGCCACCGGCCGGCCGCCGGCGTCCCGGACGCGGCACAGAAGGAAGGCCGGTGCGGCCGGCGCGAGTTCGCCGAGGTCCCGGCCCGGCGGTTCCAGGAGGAAGGGCCCGAGGGAGGTCCAGGGAGTGCCGTTGCGCTCGGCCTCGAGGGTCCAAAGCCCGGGCGCGAGGGACAGCTCCCCCGGTCCGCCGGGAAGTCCCTCACGGCGCAGCCCCTCCTCGCCCGAGGCCTCGCGCAGGACGAGGGTGAAGCGGTCGCTTCCCTCAGGCAGCCGGAAGCGGAGCGGGACGAGACCGCTGCCCGCGCCGATCTCCAGCCGCGCCGCCTCGCCCGCGGCGAGGACCAGGCGCCGGCTCCAGAGCCGCCCGGCCTCGTCACGGACCTCGAGGAGTCCCGGGCCCGGGACGAGGAGCGGCGAAGGCTCCGCCGCCGGCCACTTCGCCGTGCCGCGGGCCCCTCCGCCCTCGGCGGTCCAGGACGCCTCGCGGGCGGCGGCCCCGCCCGGTGAGTCGCGCAGCAGGACCTCCCCCACGCGTGCCATCGCCGGCAGGACGATGCGCACGGGCTCGGAGGCGGCGGCCGGGGCCACCGGCACCGGCTCCAGGGCGACGCCAGCGACCTCCGGGCGGACGACGTAGGCCTCGCCGGGGACCAGGCAGGCCTCGGCCTCGGCGCGGCCTTCGGCGTCGGTCGTGACATGCCCCGGCACCCAGTCGCGGCTGCCTCGGGCGAAGCGCAGCCTCGCCCCCGGCACCGGCCAGCCCTGGGCGGTGCGCAGGTCCACGGGATGGCACTCTGTCCGCCGCAGGACGAAGTCCTGTTCGTAGCGGACGCCCGGCTGCGGGTCGGGAAGCGGCACCATGGCGAACTCGCGGCCGTCGTCCATGGCGACGAGATGCAGGACGCCGTACTCGGAACTGACG
>JALUUN010000002.1 GCA_027021325.1 Planctomycetota bacterium | reverse complement strand
TGAAGAAGCGCAGGACGTCCGGCGTCGTCTCCAGGGAGGTCCGGGCCCAGGCGGCGTCGTCGGGTTCGCAGACGTACCAGATCTCGACGTCCTGCCAGGCATCGTGCAGCACGGCAAAAGGACCGGCAGCAAAAGTGAAGAGATAGACCGGCATCTCCTCTTCCAGGCTCCAGCTCTCCGTGACCGTGCCGGCGCCCGGATCCAGTTCCCGGCCAGTTCGGGTTCCGGCGGCGACGGTGGTCCAGGAGGCGGGCACCGTCGCCGTGAGGCTGTGGCTGGCACGGTCGGCGGGATGGTCGTTGCAGGGGAACCAGCGCCGTGCGTCCACCGCCTCGCCCTGGGTGTAGACCTGGGGGATGTGGTCCAGGCCCTTCTCCCCGGGGAGGATGAAGTACATCCCCGCCTCCGGAGAGGCGGTGTAGTCGGTCTCGATCCAGGCCACGGTCCCCGCCGGCAGGGGCTCGGGGAAGCGAACCTCAAGGATGCGCTCGTTCTCGCCCCAGGTGCAGGCCACTTCGCCGGCGCCGACGCCGGCCCGGACCTCCAGGAAGGTCAGGTCCACGGCGTCCACCTGCACCCTGGACAGATCCTCGAGGGCACGGAACTCCATGCGGCAGCGCCCGCGCAAGTAGCGCCGGTCCCCGTTCACGCGCAGATCCAGGTCGTAGTGCAGGGCGTCGTAGCCCCGGAGCGGCGGCCCGTGGAGGGTGGCGAGGCGAGGTTCCTCGCCCCGGCGGGGCACGGCGCAGGAGGACGCGGCCGCCAGAAGGAGCAGGATCGAGGTCCGCAGGACGCGCATGGCGGCAAGCCTAGCAGCCGCCCGGCACCGGCCGGGAACCGAGGCGGAGGAGCGGCGGGGAGGCCGCGGCCGGGGGCTCAGCCGGCGGAGTCGCCGGCTGCCCCGTCTCCGTCGCCCGGTACCGTCTCCGGCACTTCCCGCGGGTCCACGACCCCCTCCCACCAGCCGGCCAGGACCCCGCCGTCCTCGCTGTCGAGGATCACGGTGGGCAGCGGGCCGCCCTCGGCGCGGGCGACCTCCTCGGCCAGTTCGCGAATCGCCAGGCGGCTGGACTGGTGGACCAGGGCGGCGAGGATGCCGTGGCGCCCGCACTCGGCGAGACGCAGGCCGAAGAAGCCCTCTTCCCGGCCCTTGGCCTTGAAGGCCTCGAGGAAGGCGTCGGTCCGGGAGACGTCGAACTTGAGCTTCTCGCTCAGGCTCCGGTGGGAGCTGAGAAGGCAGCGGCCGGCCTCGGCGAGGAAGTTCTCGCGCAGGGTGCGGGCATAGTCGGAGAGGTTGGCGACCATGCGCCGCACCCGGGAGTTCTCCCGGACCTGGTGCTCGGCGAAGGCGCGCTCGCGGTAGCCCGTCTCCGGGTCCACCAGGGGTACCAGATCGGCCGCGTCCCGGGTGCGGCGGAAGCGCTTGAGCCAGTCGGCGCCCTTCTCGTCGGCGGGAACGTGCTTCCGGTACTCGTCCTCGAAGTCGCCCGGCGACACCGACCCCCAGCCGGGGATCGGAGACTCCTTGGCCTTGCGCAGGGCGGCGTTCAGATGGAAGAGACCCATGCGCGCTCCGAGGTCGGCATGGGCGATCCGCTCCTCGGGCACGAGCCGCCCCCAGCCCATGTCCACGGCGCCGATGGCCACCTGCTGGGGCACGGGCACCCACTGCATCACGGGATCGAGGCCATGCTCGATGAACAGGGCGCAGTTGCGCCGGCCGAGGGCGGCGGTCAGCGCGTCGGCCATGGGAATCTCCTCGCCCAGGACCTCCCGCGCGCCCTGGACGACGGCGCGGGCGACCATGCGGCCGTCCACCCGCTTCTTCGCGAGCCCGGTGGCGCCCTTGCAGGCCAGGGCCACGGCGGTCCCGAAAGCGGCCTCGTCGCCCAGACCCGAGCCGCCGGGCAGCCGGCTCCAGATGATCATGTGGAAGCCGTGCTTGGGCGTGTTCAGCTGGCGCGTGCGGCGCAAGCCGAGCATGGCGGCGATCACCCGCATCATCCAGCGGTCGCCGGGCTCGGCGAAGGTCTGGTTCAGGACGGCGAGGCTCCGAGGCGGCCCCTTCTTCGTGTAGAGGGTGGAGATCTCCCCCTCCCAGCGCTGGCTTCCGCCCCAGGCGGCAGGGCGCACATGGAGGATCCGGATCTCCGGGCCCTCGATGTTCTGGATGGCGCAGTAGACCGAGCGGCGCAGGGGCAGGGTCAGGCAGGCGCTGCCCGGAGTCTCCCCGGGACCGCCCAGGAGCTCCACCTTGCCTGGCGCCCGGGTGAGCCACAGAGGCTCGTCGAAACGCAGGAGGTCGGCCGCTTCCTCCCGGAGGAGGGCGACGAAGGGGGCCAGGACCGAAGGAAGGGCGGGTTCGGGCAAAATACTTCCCTTCTGAGCCCCCGGGCCCGGGGGCTCGCAAGTGTTATGGCCCTGCTGGCCGATGAACGCAAGTGCCCTTCCGGCGCCGGCCGCTGGAAGGAGCGGTAGTCTTGATGAGGGGCGACGGCATTCTGGACCCCCTCCGGCCCGTCCTGCCCCCCCCAGAACCGACGCTTCCCCGATCCGACGTGATGGTCAAGGCCCTTCCTGCGCCCCTTCTCCTGGCCGGCGCCGCCCTCCTGGCGGCGGCCTGCAACAACGGTTCGCCCGGTGGCGCCGCCGCGGCCGCCGGCGCCCAGGCGGGCTCCGGCCTGCCCCCCCTCTTCGCCGGGATCGGGACCGCCGACGCCATCTCCCCCACGGAGGTCGTGGTGAGCTGGAGCCCGGCGGTCAACGGCAACGGCTCGGGCGGGGCGGAGAACATGCGCTATCTGATCTACCACAACACCAGTCTCGAGGGGCTGCAGCGCAATCAGTTCCTCGTCCACGAAACAGCGCCCGGGGCCACGAGCTTCGTCCATACAGACCTGAAGCCGTTCGAGACCCACTACTACAAAGTCGTCGCCGTGGACCCGAGCGGGCAGAAGAGCCTCAGCGATGCAATCGCCAGCGCCCGGACGCCGAGCACCTACGGCAGCAGCGGCCTGGTCTATTCGGAGATCGAGTTCCTCTGGCAGACGGAGAGCTCGGTCCCAGGGCAGAACTGCCTGAGCTGCCACGACTACGGCTGCGACCAGAACGACCTGGATACGATTCCGGGGAACCTGGACCTGAGCTGCTTCGAGGGCGTCATGGCCGGCGTCGGTACCACCGACATGCCCGACACCTTCGTCATCCCGAGCGACGGCGAGGCCACCTGGAACGAGTTCGTCACCCGCTTCACCGCTCATCTCGTCGAGCACGCCGACTACATCGCCGTGGCCGAGAACGTCCTGGCCATGGAGCCCTTCCTGACGGACTGGGCCGACGGCGGCGCCCTCCTGGAGCCGGACCTGAGTCCGCCGGTCTTCGAGTTCGACAACATCGAGAACGCCGGGAAGTACTACGGCGAGTGGGTGGACTTCGACACCGCCAGCGTCACCTTCTTCCACGCCAGCGATCCCGAATCCCTGCCTCCGGACGGGAACACCGAGGGCCAGCTCGAGTACCTGGTCTTCGCCGGTCCCGATAGTGTCTCCATCGACTGGCTGAACCCGGTCGCCTCCATCTTCAGCACGAACAAGCAGATCCCGGGGAACGAGACCATGACCGTGGAGTTCCCCTGGACCGGTGACCGCGTCTCCATCGTCGTGCGCGCCCTCGACAGCTCCGGACGCGGCGTGGACCTGCCGCCGCCCGACGACCCCAACTACCTCCAGGCCCTGGAGGCTCGCTGGCGCAACATGTCCGTCAACGAGCGCGAGATCCAGCTGGTTCGCTGAAGCGCGGGTGCCGCCCGGTCTCTGCGAGGCCCGCGCCGCTCCAGGCGCGGGCCTCGCCCGTTTTCGCCGGGAAGCCCTGCCGGAGCCCGCTTCGGGCCGTAGGCGCCTCCGCCGTGTCCGTCCTCCTCGCCCTCTTCGCCGCCGTCCCGAAGCCGGCCCTCCCCCAGGAGCCGGTCGCCGTGCCCTTCGTGCAGCCCCGCCACGCCGACGGTTCCGGGCCCATCCTTTTCGAGGTGGAGGCCGGCGGCCTCCGCGCCCGCGCCCTCCTGGACACGGGAGCCGGCCGTTCCATCCTGAGCCGCTCCCTGGCGCAGCGCCTGGAGCTTCCCTCCGGACCGGCGCTGCCGGTCGCCGGGGTCGGCGGAGGCACCTCCGCCGCGGTCGCCGTGCTTCCGGAGCTCGCCATCGGCGGCCGGATCTTCGAGAACCTGGCCGTCAGCGTCCTGCCCCTGGACTCTCCGGGATTCGAGGAGATCCGCTTCGACCTGATCCTGGGAAGCGACCTCCTGCGACGCTGCTTCCTGGAGATCGACTTCGACCGCAGCCTCCTCCTCTTCAGCCCCCCGGAGTGGGGGGAGAGTGCCGAGGGCTACCGCTTCCAGGAACTCGGCTGGGCCTTCGGGATCCCAACCGTCCTCGCCGAGGCCGCGGGACGGCCGGCCCGCTTCCTCCTGGACACGGGCAACACCGCGATCACCGTCCTGAACCGGCCCTTCTTCCGGGAGGGCTTCGAGTCCGCCGCGGACCACCCCTCCCTGGAGATCGCCGGCGTCGGCGGCGGCCTCTTGCTGCGCCTCGGCCGGCTCGAGAACCTGCGCCTGGCGGGCCTCGACTTCCCCGGGCTCGCAGCCGGCACGCCGGGCCGCGAGGAGCCTTCCGGCCTCATGGACATGACCCTGGTGGACGGCGTGATCGGCATGGCGGTCCTGCGGGACTTTCGCCTCGCCTTCGACTACGAGCGCAACCGTGCCGGCTTCGCCCCCGGAATCCGACGCCGGCATCGCCCGGTTCGCGCCGGTCCCGGTCTGCTCGTGCTTCCCGGCCACGAGAGCGCCCGTGTCGGCGCGGTGGTCCGCGGCTCCCCCGCCGAGGAAGCCGGACTCGGGCCCGGCTGGCTCCTCCTCGAGATAGACGGCGAAACGGCGGCCGGCCGCGGCGCCACCTGGCTCCAGGAGGCCCTCGAGGGCGACGCC
>JALUUN010000001.1 GCA_027021325.1 Planctomycetota bacterium | reverse complement strand
CTGCGCCTGGATCCGGCGCACCATGTCCCCGGAAACGGGAAGCGGCGGGAAGCCCGGGAAGGGCTCCCCGCCGGAGGGGGAAGGGGACGAGAGGCCTGGCCGGCTCAGAGCGTCTGGGAGGCGGCCGGGGTCACTTCCTCGAGGGCCGCGATGTAGACGTCATAGGCCTGCTCGGCCAGGGCGATGTCGATGTTCAGGCTGTCGGCGATCTCCTCGGGGCTGCCCGGAAGCGGCCGGTCGGGATCGTAGGGGGGGAGGTAGACGCCGTAGTCGTCCAGGAAGTCGGAGGTCTTGTTGTAGGCGTACTCCTGGGGATCCATGGAGGCGACGCTGCCGTCGCTGGAAGCCGCCTGGGCCGGCTGGAAGGCGTTCAGACCGCCGAAGACGAGGAGGGCGCCGAGGGCCAGCCGCAGCACCGGGGTGAGGGAGTTCTTCATAGGGTTCGTGGGTGGGTCGTGGGAACGAGGGATCCGGCCGGATCGGGGCCGGGAACAGGGACTCGGGCCCCTTTGCGGCGGAGGATGGGCCGCCTTGAGAAGGAAATTGCTTTTTCCCGGGGGGCGGGGATCTCCTGCGGCGGGCCCAGGGCCCGGGCGGCCGGCCTCGGCCCTCTTGGCGGCCGGAACCGCCCCTCCCTCAAGTCCAGGAAGGCCAGGCGGAGGCTGCCCCGGCATCCGGGCCGGCCTGCTCAAGGCCCCGGCCGGTCCGTCCGTTCATGGGGCCGGCCGGAGCCCGGCGTGTGGGACCGCCGCGGCTTCGTGCCCGGGATCTTTCTGGAACAGTGGACAGGCCGGTGGGGCGCGACGGCGCGGCCGGCCTCAGGATCGGCCCCCTCCTCGGCCGGGGGCCTGTGCCGGGCCGGGGAGGGGGTTTTTTCTGTCCGGAGGGTTCAAGGCCGGGCGCTCCGGCGGCCGATCCAGCAACACGAACCGCCCGGGGACGTCTGAGACGCCGGAACCGTTGGGAATGGCGTACAGGTGCACAAGCGTTCCTGGAGGTCGGGCCCCGGTGCGCCCGGAACCGGTCCTGGACCGCCCGGGCGCTCCGAGGCCGTTTTCTTCCCGGCAGCTCGGCCGCCACAGGGCGGCGTAGACGCCCCCGGAGGATGCGCTAGACTTTCCCGCCTGCCTGCCTCCCGCCCCGCGGCGGAATCCCCGGGCAGAGCCTCCGGTCGGGGCGTGGCGCAGCTTGGCTAGCGCGCTTGCATGGGGTGCAAGAGGTCGGAGGTTCAAATCCTCTCGCCCCGACCATTTCCGCACGATGGCCAGGAAGGGCGGGCCGGTGGAGGTGAGCAGGGCAGGCGGGGTGCAGGCCCTCCCCCGGCTGGCCCAGCTAGTCCCGAAGGCGCAGCAGACCTTCCTGGCCCTGGACCTGGACTTCTCCCCGGCCGGAGAACTCCACGAGCAGCCAGCCGTCCTGGACTCCGGGAACCGTTGCCCGGCCCTCGCCGTCGGTTCTCAGGATCCAGTTCGGTGTCGTCCGGCCTCGTCCCTGGTAGAGGCGGTGATGAACCAGGGCCAGCACGGCGTGGGCGGCCGGCTCCCCGTTCTCCTCGAGGACGAGGAGAGGAAACGCGCGAGTCTCCTGCAGGTTCACGGTCACGGGACTGCCGGCATCGTCCGCGACGAACTCGGTGAACCCGGCGCCAGCCGAGTTCCCGGCGTCGTCCTCACCCGTTCCGTTCGCGCCCAGGATGAGGAGACGATGGACCCCAGCAGGGAGCCAGACCTCGCCTTCATACCGGTCCGCGCCGGCGCACTCCAGCTCCACGCGAGTGCCGGTCCTGCTCTGCTCCGATGCGATGAAGGCCTGGAGGGAAGGGGGCCTTGCGGACCCGGCGGGCCTGGCGATCAAGGGAACCCGGAAGGTACGGAGGACCGGAAACTCCAGGACGAGGGAGCTCGACGGATCCAGGAAGATGCGCTTCTCGAGGGTCTGCTCCAGGAACTGGTAGCCGGTCCGGCACTCCACGGGGTTCCGTCCCGGCCCGGTCACCACCTGATACTCGCCGGGGACCAGACCCAGGATGGTGAACGGAGTACCGATCGGAACGTTGAACCGCTCCCAGATTCGCTCGGGGGACTCGGGAACCGAGGAGAGGGAATGGACCTCGACTTGCAGGCCGTGGGCGAGAGTCGGCGCCGTGAGCACCTTCTCGGGATCCAGGGGCTTCCCTTCAGCGACCAGGCGGACTTCCATCTGGCAGGACACCCCTGAAGCAGGCGTGAGGAATCCCAGGTCGTAGTCCATCCCGGCTTCGAGCAGGATCTGCCGGCGGGCCAGGCGGAAGACATGGCGAGGCTCCTGCCAGGAAGCCGAGACCTCGTACAGACCTGGCTCGATGCCCTCGAAGGCGAATCGTCCCAGACGGTCCGCCTGGGTGGCGGCCACCTGCACGAGGGACTGCCCGCCCGAATCCCTGTGCGGATACACGCGGCTCAGCTTGACGCGAAGGTCCGGCCGCGGGGCGTCCGGAGAGAGCAGGAAGGCGCCGCGGATGGAGGTCCGTCGCCACGCCGTGGCCTCGATCCTCCTGTGGAGTTCATCCTCGAGGGAGATGAGCCCGCTGATCTGCATCCGGTCGCTGACGGTGCTCCTCTTCCTGGGATAGCCCTGCGGAGAGTACTCCACCGAGGGGATCTCGTAGGGAGGAACCATGCGCACGCGCTGCTGGACCGGCGCCGACCACCGGTAGAGGAATGTGGCCGGCAGCCCGAGGAATCTCACGACTCCATCGGCGCCCGTGATCTGCTGCGCCGGAACCGGCAGGGTGATCTCGGCTTGCACGGCGGACACCCCACCTTCGGCGATCCTCTTGTCCGCCCGCTCGACCAGTCCGGCCAGGGCTGCGGTTCCTCCGGGCCGTTCGGACAGCGCGAGAATCGTCTGGAAGAGACTCGGCGCAGGATCCGTTCTGCGAGGCACCGTGAGGAGAGAGAGCAGGTCGGCTCGGAGCTCCTCCTCGATTGCGGAAGCCGAGGAGGGGACCAGGGTGCTGAAACTGCCTTCTCGTGACGGTTGCTCGGAAAGGATCCCGATGGGGATCCCCTCGACGGGAATGCCGGCCTCATCTGTCAGATGGATCTCGATGGAGCCGAGGGGGACCAGGGGAACCTGGAGGACATCCGCGGCCTTCCATCCGGATCGGCGCGAGGAGACGAGAAGGCGGGCACTGTACTCGGAGGGGCTCGGACCCTCGACAAGGCAGTACAGCGGCTCCCCTTCGCTGGCGGGCAGCCGGACCGTCCCGGAATGGTCGCCCCTGGCTTCCCGGATCTCTCCGTCGCTCGTGATCAGGAGGAGCCTGCTGGCCCCCAGGGGAGCACCCGAAGAGCCATCCAGGACCTGGAGGAAGAAGGAGGCGGTCCGACTCTCTCCGCCTGCTGCCGGCAGCCGCGCTGAACGATCCCGGGGCTCCTCGATGGCCGGCGGATCGCCCTGCCTCGCATCCCCGTCCTGGCGTGCTTGTCGATCGGGCCAGGCGGCAAGAAACGCCGCCAGGATCCCCCCTGCGAAGAGGACTCGAAGCCAGCGACCACGACCGGACGGCCTGCGCTCTGAGGGATCAGATCCCGGATTCTCAGCCGGTCTTCTGGCTAGGGATTGCATTGGTCCAGCGGAATCCGATTCAGATCGATGTCTGCCTCGGACCACACGTTGACGAGGCTCTGGGCATAGGCCGTGATCGCCTCGCATCCTCCCGGAACCTGCTGCGTAGAACCATCCGACAGGGCGGAGGAGTGAACGCCTGCCGAGATCCGGTACTGCCAGGCTTGGAGACACTTGTGCGGCTCGACGCCGCTCCCCTCCTTCGTGCCCTCGGCCGGGGTGGTGCTGAGGATGATCTCCAGCGTTGCGATGTTGATGGTGGAACCGGGCGGCTCCTGGGCGAGGAGTCCGGTCGCCATCGTCAATAGAGTCAGAGACTGCAGGAAGGATACCATGGTTCTGTGCGTGCGATTCCGAAGCTCTCTTCGGGACATGTCGAAGCCCGATGGGAGTGTCATGCCGTGGACGTGTCGCTTTCGTCGGGATTGTCTAGTTGCCATCCACATGGGGTCTACTGGTTTTTCGTTCCTGTCTTCTTTTTCGTGCCACGAGGGTCTGGAATGTGGTTGCCCGGAGGGGCAGGAACCGGCGGGGCAAGACCCGGGCGCTGAAGGACGCAAGTGCGCATGGCCTGGGCAGGCCGAGCCCTGCCTCCGGCCGGCTCCGGCGGGGGAGCCGTGGCCGGGATGGAGCTGAAGAACGTGCCCTTTCCAGTGCGGAATCGCCCTTTTTGGGCGGAGACCGGGCAGGGAATCGGGCTGCCCTGCCCGGACTCCGGGAGTTAGGACCCCTCGGGCCCGCCGCCGGGCCGGCTTTTTCGGAGCTCCTGTCATGGTCAAGACCGCCCCCAAGCCCGATCCCGAGTCGCCCGAGGCCAGGGAGGTCCTGGCCCGGCGCTCCTTCCTCGCCGCCCTCGGCGCCGCCGCCGGGGGGCTGGCCACGAGCGGCGCCGCCGCCACCCTGGAGCGAAGGTCCGTCGAGCACCTGATCGGGCCGGCGGACGAGCCGGTGCCCGGCAACCTCCTCGAGCGCCAGCGCGCCGACCTGGCCCGCGCCCTCCGAAAGCCCCTGGAGGAGCGTCACTGGGCCATGGTCATCGATCTGGAGAAGTGCATCGGCTGCAAGGCCTGCACCGTTTCCTGCGTCGCCGAGAACAACCTCCCGCCCGGGGTCGTGTACCGGCCGGTGACGGAGGAAGAGGTCGGCGAGTTCCCGCATGTGCGCCGGCGCTTCCTGCCCCGGCCCTGCATGCAGTGCAACGACCCGCCTTGCACCCCGGTGTGCCCGGTCTCGGCCACCTGGAAGCGGCCCGACGGCATCGTCCAGGTGGACTACGAGGCCTGCATCGGATGCCGCTACTGCATCGCCGCCTGTCCTTACAACGCTCGTACCGCCGACTTCGGTGAGTTCTACGGCGAGGGGCTGGCCGAGGAATCTGATGCCTT